>CAYQNQ010000006.1:0-12226 GCA_964418815.1 uncultured Hellea sp. | reverse complement strand
GTCGGAATAAAGGCCGAAACGTCGTTACCTTGTGTTTCGATAATCGGCAGAGCTGTCAGTGAACCTGCGCCCTCATCATCATTCATTTTCGCGGCGCGCTCCAGCAGGCGGGAGTGCAAATAGAATACGTCACCCGGATAAGCTTCGCGGCCCGGAGGACGGCGCAGCAGCAAGGACATCTGGCGGTAAGCCACGGCTTGCTTGGACAAATCGTCATAAATAATCAGGGCGTGCATGCCGTTATCGCGAAAATACTCGCCCATGGCACATCCGGCAAATGGCGCGAGATATTGCAGAGGCGCCGGTTCAGACGCTGTCGCGGAAACAATAATGGAATATTGCATCGCGCCGTTTTCTTCGAGCGTTTTAACCAGCTGGGCCACAGTTGAGCGCTTTTGGCCGATAACCACATAGACACAGTATAGCTTGTCATTGTCGCGGTCTTCGTCAAACGCCGCCTTCTGGTTCAGGATAGCATCAACCGCCACGGCCGTTTTTCCGGTCTGGCGGTCCCCAATGATGAGCTCGCGCTGACCCCTTCCGATAGGAATAAGCGCATCAATCGCTTTGATGCCGGTTTGAACGGGCTCATGAACAGACTTACGCGGGATAATACCTGGCGCTTTGACGTCCACACGGCGACGCTCTTTGGTCTTGATGGCACCTTTGCCGTCAATAGCTTCGCCAAGAGGGTTGACCACCCGGCCTAATAACTCTTTTCCAACGGGCACATCCACAATCTCGCCAAGACGCTTAACAGTATCGCCTTCTTTGATGCCCCGGTCATCACCGAAAATAACGACACCGACATTATCGCTCTCAAGGTTTAGAGCCATGCCCTTAATACCGCCAGGGAATTCAACCATTTCGCCCGCGCGAACATTATCCAGACCATAGATGCGGGCAATCCCGTCACCAACCGATAGAACTTGACCAACATCAGAAACCTTGGCCTGTCCGCCAAAGCCTTTGATTTGCTTTTTAAGAATATTGGAAATTTCCGCAGCACGAATATCCATGTTTAAACCTCTTTCAGGGCTAATTTAAGATCCTCAAGCTTGGTCTTGAGGGAACTATCATAAAGTTGAGAACCGATTTTCACGACAAAGCCGCCTAGAAGGCTGGCATCCACCGAAGTTTCGACATCGATTTTACGGCCTAAGGCGCTTTTCAGTTCAGATTTGATTTTGCTGAGCTCAGCCGCCGTTAATTTCTTAGCGCTAATGACCTTTGCCGTTTCAGAACCGCGCTTGAGCGCGACCATTTTTTCAAAGGCTGTAAGCATGGCCGGAATTTCGTCGGCCCGGCGATTCTGCGCGGCTGTTCCAACGAACTGTGTCATCAGCTTGCCGACCTTGGCTTTCATTGCGACATTTCTAACAACGGCGACCTTGTCTTCAATAGCAAAAACCGGATTGGCCAAAGCATCTCTCAAAGGCGCGCTTCCAGCGAATACTTTCTTGAGTTTAGCGACGTCTTTTTCAATTGATTTCAATGATTTAGCGTCTTCTGCCAGCTCAAAAAGCGCCTGAGCATAACGTCCGGGTGCCTCACCGATTATAAGGTCTTGGTCTGACACAAATTCGTATCCGTTTTTCGCACATTTGGCCCGAAATTTTGGTCTAAAACCACTCTCGAACCGGATTGATCAGGCTTGCCAAATCACTCGACAAACCCCTGACTTGCGGGCGCTGTTAGCATGGTTGTTTTTTAATGTGAACCCAATAGGCCCTGCGACAGAATAGCACCACAAATCGCCGCAAAAACCCTTTGAAAATCAGCGGCTTTCCACGCGCATAGGCATTGAATTTTCGGCCTGAAGGGTGATACGCATTCGCGGCCAAGGCGGCTCATCACCGATATAGGTAAACCGGTACTTTTTCATGAGCAGCACGACCATAATTACAGCCTCTTGCTTGGCAAACCTTTGCCCGATACAAACGCGTGGCCCTGTTCCAAATGGCAGATATTGAAATGTATCAATTTTCTTACGGTTTTCCGCACCAAAAAAGCGGTCAGGCACAAAACTATCCGGTTTTTCCCAATGCTCATAATGCCGGTGCAGAGCCCAAAGATTTAATAGAACCTGATCTCCTTTTTTAAATTCCCGGTTTTTCCAGGACAAATCTTCCGTAAGCTCCCGGGACACAAAGGGCGCGGGCGGATATAACCGCAGCGCTTCGTCAAAACAGGCCATTGTCCAGGGAAGATGATCTGGCCATTTCTCCATGGGAATTTCATCCATATCCAAAGCGTCAATTTCGGCTTCGGCCCGTTCCCGGGCTTTGTGATCCTGGCTCAGTAAATAAGTCATCCAGGTAATGCCGTGAGATGTGGTTTCGTGCCCGGCACCTATAAATGTTACAGCCTGGTCCTGAATTTCATCTGCAGTCAGCGCGGCATGTTTATCGTCCCCGGCTTCCAAAAGCAGTGTCAAAAAATCCAGGGGTACGTCTTCGCCGGATTCTATTTTCGCCTTGCGTTTGCGCTGGGCTTCACCCACCCGCCCCCAAATACGCTTGAGCGCTCTCATACCCTGGAGTTTTGTTGGCCGGGGCAGAAAATCCGGCATGCGTAAAACGTCCATGGGGTCAGGCCGCCCTGCAGTTGTTAAGACCCGTTCAAAATCTTTAACCTGAGCATGACGATCACCGTCGATTTCGCCTGAAAACAAAGCATCCGATAGGATTTGATAGGTCAAATCCAGCATGACGCTTGTAAACAGAACTTCTGATCCCGGTTTAAAGCTATTTGGAATTTCCCGTTCCATGGTTGCGCGCATGCCTTCGGAAAACGTTCGAATATGACGCGGCGTGAACATGGGCGTTAGTAAATGACGTATTCGCTTCCATTGATCCCCTTCCGCTGCCACTAGGCCGCTGCGGATTAACGGTCTGAGGATTTTCTGGCGCATCTGATTCATGGCGAGGGCATTGTGGTTTTGCACAAAAAGGAACTTAATGAGCTCTGGCCCCGCGACAGTAAAAAAATCCTGTCCAAACAATTTGCCCTGAACGCATTCTTGATGACGTGATAATATTCCGGTTGTCTCGATTGGATTGCGCATCAAAGCCCGCATTAGGCTGATATTATCGCCAAATGTCCACTTTTCCATATCTGCATTGACAGGAACAGGCGCAGACGGCGTAAAAACTCCGTCTTTAAAGCTCGGGTCAGGACGGAAATCGTAATTGTGTTGTCCCATATTTCTGCTTACTCCAATTCGCCGACCGGCAAAAGTGACAAATCCGCATAGGTCACATGAAGGATTGAGGGTCGATATCTATATGTATGCGGTATTTGGACGGAACTTTAATCCGTTTGCGCCACGCCGACATATAGGATGACAAATTTACCTTCTGTTCGGCCTGAACAAGAATGCGGCGTCTAAACCGGCCTCGAAGACGTCCAATCGGGGGTTCGGAAGGACCCAGAATTTCAATGCCCTCTGTACGCGGCGCGAGCGATACAAATTTTCGCCCCAAAGCCTCCACTTTAGGAAGCTCAGGTCCGGATATAATAACTCCTGCAAGCCGCCCAAATGGCGGAAGCCCCAATAACTCCCGCATGGACAGCTCCGCTGCAATGAATTTTTCCCGGTCTCCTTCGGCAAGCGCTATAAGCGCCTCATGCTCCGGCTGGTGAGTTTGGATAAGGGCGCGCCCAGGTTTATCAGCCCGCCCGGCGCGGCCCGCGACCTGAACAAGGGTCTGATAAGTTCTTTCCCCGGCTCGGGGATCACCTCCTACCAGGCTAAGATCACCATCGACAACACCGACAAAAGTCAAATGCGGGAAATTGTGACCCTTCACCACCATTTGCGTCCCGACCAGAATATCTATTTCGCCGCGCTCCATACGCTGCATACGGTCCTGAATAGCATCGGCATTACCCGACGTATCAGACGATAAAATCTCAATGCGCGCCTCGGGAAAATGCCTTCCGGCCTCTTCGGCAACCCGCTCCACGCCGGGTCCAACTGATGTTAGGCTTCCTTCGGCGTGACAGGACGGGCACTCTTTAGGCATACGCATGGAAAAACCCGTGTGGTGACAAACGGCCCTGCCCGTCTCTCTGTGTTCGACCAGCCAGCTATCCGTGTCGGGACTTTTGAGTTTTTCGCCGCACGCCCGACAAATAATCAGAGGCGCGTAACCGCGCCGGTTAAGATAGAGCATGGCCTGCTCACCGCGGGACAAGACATCCTTTGTGGCTTCGATTAAAGGCGCAGAGATATAATCGCCTTTTTCCGGAACATTATCTTTCAAATCCACAAGCTCAATATCGGGAAGCGTTATACTCCCGGGGCGCTCCGGCAAAACCACGTGGCTATATCTTCCAGTGCGGGCATTGACGAGACTTTCCAAAGACGGGGTCGCCGAAGCGAGAACTACGTCAGCGTTTGTGATTTTGGCGCGGATGACAGCCATATCTCTGGCATTATAGATAACCCCCTCTTCCTGTTTGTAAGATGTATCATGCTCTTCATCGACAACGATCAGGCCAAGTTTTGGAAACGGCAGAAATAATGCCGAACGGGCACCGACAACCAGTTTGGCGCGGCCATAACTGACTTCACGCCAGACGCGGCGGCGGTCGGCCTCGCCCAGAGCGGAATGCCAAGCCGCAGGTTCGGCCCCAAACCGCTTTGCAAAGCGGCGAAGTCCTGCCTGCGTCAACGCTATCTCTGGAACCAAAATTAGCGCCTGCTGACCCTTGCGCAAAGCTTCGGCAACCGCTTCAAAATAAACTTCCGTTTTTCCGGACCCGGTGACGCCATCCAGTAGCGCCACTGAAAATCCGTGACGGCTTACCAATGCCCGTAATTTATGGGCCGCATCGATTTGCCCGTCTGATAATGAAAGACCCGCCAAGTCAGGATCCGGCATGGGAAATGGCAGGTCCACAGGGAGGCCCTCTGCGTGTAGTCCGCCGGCATTGGCAAATCCCCGCACCACACCCGGACTAATCCCTGCCCGCTCCGCGATTTCGCTGGCCCGTGCTGGAAATGGCCCGCCCATAGCCAAAAGGCGTTTTCGTGCTGGCGTAATTTTTGTCGCAATCTCATGCTTAGGCGAATAGTGGGTAACGACTGGGCTGGGTTCCAGAGCCTTGCGGGAGCTTAAAACCATGCGCAGAACCATTCCGGGGGACGCGCAGTTATATTTTGCTGTCCAGTCTACAAATTTCAGAACCTCGGCCGGGAGCGCCCGGCAATTCTTTTTCTCCGCGATAACTTTGAGTTCACGCTGAGCATTTGCCGTTTCCAGTCCCCAGACGACACCGAGCTTATATTGCTGGCCGATTGGCGCGAAAACGAAGTCGCCAACCGAAATTTCAATGTCGAACGGAACCTCATAATCAAAAGGTCCGTCGACATTTACCGGAAATAAGACTTGTGCGTTTTTCGCTGGCATTTTCTGTGTTAAGTATCTCGTCAAAGCGACTCAGCTATTCTCTCGGAGTAAACCATGAAATTTTTTGTCGATAGTGCAGATTTAGAACAAATCGCAGAACTCAACGACATTGGCCTTGTAGACGGGGTCACAACCAATCCGTCTATTATCGCCAAATCAGGCCGTGATTTTAAAGACGTCATTAAAGATATCTGCAAAATTGTCGAAGGACCTGTGAGCGCAGAAGTCACGGCAACCGAGGCGGACGCCATGATAGCCGAAGGTCGGCACCTGCGAAAAATTGCCGAGAATGTGTGTGTTAAACTTCCTCTGACCATGGACGGCCTTAAAGCCTGCTCGACATTGTCCCGTGAAGGCACGCCGACAAATGTTACGTTATGTTTTTCGCCAAATCAGGCCCTGCTCGCAGCCAAATGCGGCGCGACATTCATCTCGCCTTTCATCGGCCGCCTGGATGACATTACGCTGGACGGTCTTCAGCTTATCGAAGATATCCGTCTCATTTATGATAATTACGGTTTTGAAACTGAAATATTGGCCGCCTCAATTCGCAGTGTCAATCACGTGAAAGAATGCGCGCTTATCGGGGCTGACGTTATGACCGCGCCGCCAAAGGTCATAAAAAATCTAGCCAATCATCCTCTGACAGATAAAGGCCTCGCTGCCTTTTTGAAAGATTGGGAAACGACTGGTCAGTCAATCTTGTAAAAAAAAGACCCCGTCTTTTTTAAGGACGGGGCAATTTACTTCTCGGACGAGAGTAATTCTATTTAGTGGCTTTCTTGAGCCGCGTTACATTTTCAGACCGATCCACACTTCTGTCAGTTGAATAGATTTCCGACTGAATAATGCTTTGACCAGAACTAATGCCCGTAATGGATGCGTATTTCTCAAGCTTCTCGCGCATTTGCTGATTGATTTTGCGAAGATTTTCAAAGTCCTCCAGCGTATTTTCGAATTTCATATTAAGCCCTTCAAATTCCATTTTGGACTTGGATAGGGCTTTGGCGGAACGCTCGAATTCTTCTGATTTCTGACGCAACCGGTCTTCAAGACTTTCAGCCCTGTCACGCTCGTTTACCAAAGAGTTTCGCAGGCTAATGAACTCTTGGTCCAGATGCGTCGCCATATTCTCTTTAATACGGATTTGAGTATCCAGCTGATCAATCCGTGTCTTAAGGGCCAGGTTTTCCTCATCACGGCGCTTGATCGTATCGTCGTTGACGCTCTTTTGAGTCGTCAGATCATATTTCACATTTTCCAGCTGCCCAGCCACTTCAACGTGTTTGGCCTTCAAATCCGCATGGTCGGCCCGCAAATTCTTAAGCTCCACAGTAGACTGATCATTATAGGCCGCTTTTTGAGCATATTTCTCACTGAGTTCTTCCAACGTATTACGAAGCTCAACAGTCTCGCGCTCACGCTGCGCGATTTCAGATGTCTGGCTATCCAGACGATCCTGCATTTTAGCCATAGTGCTGTCATTATGATTAATCTTGTCTTCGGCCGTCTGAAATTTGGCTGTCAAAGCCCGGATTGTTCTTTCATTATTAGCATTCTGGGCATGAATCTGGCTTTCGGTATCCTGAGATGCCGCTAAACGCGCTTTAGCTTCTTCGAGGTGAGTGCGAGTCTCGGTATGACGTTTTTCAAGCTCGCCTAACTTGCTATCAAGCTCATTGGCCCAGCTGGTTTTTTGCGTCAGTTTGGATTCGAGTTCAGTAATGTTTTTTGAAAATGATTTGTTTTCAGATTGGACCCGGCGCATGGCCTTAAGATCCAGCTCCATTCTAGAGATAGCGCTGTTCAGGGTTGAAATCCGCTTAATGGCAGATTGCTGTTTCGCTGCACTGTCTCTGAGTTCATCTGCGAAATTTTCCATGGCCGCACGGGCATAATTCATATCGTCAGTCTCAGGCAAAACCGAGTCTAGTTGATGCGAAATTTCAGAGCTAGATGCCAGAATATCGTAGTCGCGACTATCGCTTTTACTTTTCCCAAAAAGTCCCATTAGAACCTCCCATTCACCATGTTATATCGCTTTGCGATTCTTAATATTGGGATGGCCCTAATCAGATTCGCTGAGAGCACAAAGCGAGATTTGGCTTTACCACGTAAAAAAGCTGCTTTGATTTAGAGACTTTTGCTCTGGACAAACACGGCGACTCATTGCGGCATTCCGTAATGCCAGCCGTTTTTATCATGCTTATTGCCGCTGTCATAACGGCATGTATTTCCGGAATTTTTGGAATGGCCGGCGGCATGATTTTCATGGCCGTGATAACGCTGTACTTAGGAGTCGCAGAAGCCATGGTCGTTCATGGGGCTGTGCAATCTGTATCCAACTCCTATAGATCCTATCTTTTGAAGAAGGATGTCCGCTGGGATGTTTTGCTTAATCATCTGATCGGCGCTTTTCCAGTTATTGTCGTCCTCGGTTTTGTCTCCTTCATTCCAGATAAGCGGCTACTCTTTATTGTTTTGGGATTGCTGCCCTTTTTGCTCTGGCTGCCTCGGGATTTGTTTCGCGGCGATGCTGAAAAACCTCTTCATGCTGTCTTGTGCGGAACCATGGTGATGTCTCTGAATATTCTGGCGGGCGTGGCCGGTCCGGCGCTCGATTTCTTTTACGTTAAAACCGCAATGACACGTCAAGAAATCGTCGCAACCAAGGCTATTACAATGTTTTTTTCTCATTTGGTAAAAATCATTTACTTCGGCATTCCGCTTTTAAGGGCATCAAACCTAAGCGGCTTGCCGCCTGCCTGGTTTTTCGCGGCGGCTATTCCTTGTGTCATGCTCGGTACATTTTTGGGCACGCGGGTGTTGTTGAAGCTGAAAGATGTAAACTTTAGATCCTACACCAAATATCTTGTGACGCTTGTCGGGATCTATTATCTTTGCAGGGCTGCCGGTTTGTTTGGCGGTGTGACCTGATCCCGACGCGAATACCAGGAGTAAAATCCGATCCCGATCAATGTCAGCAGGGTTCCAATAGCGTCATAAAACCCAAAAGGCTCACCGAGCCATACAATTGCGAAAACGATCGTTGCCACGGGCGATAACAGACCGAGGGTTGCGGTCGCCTGTGGGCCTATTCGGTTAATAGCAATATTCACCATAAATGACGGTACCAACGTGCTGAAAAAAGCCATCGCCAGCCCGATTAACCAGATACGCGGGGGCAAGTCCGTCAATTCAAATTGTCCCGTCACCAGACTTTCAGTAATCAAATGCGTGAAAATAATCGTCCCGGCGGCGAACATGGCGCAGCATGTAAACAGCGTGCTCCCGATTCGCGATATCATCGGTTTGGCCAATAATTGAAACGCTGCGAATAACACGGCGCAAATCAATATCATGGTTGTGCCAAGCCAGAGACTTTCTCCGGCAGTGATATCGCCGCTGGCAAAAATTACAAGAATGCCCGAATATCCCAGCAGGATTGACGCAACTGACAACGGTTTCGGGCGATACCCCAAAAACAGGACGCTCAGAATTAAAACGAAAACCGGATAGGTAAAGAGCAGCAGTCTTTCGAGCTGAGCCGTGACATATTTCAGCCCTTCAATGTCCAAAAATGCGCAAACGTAATACCCCAAAACGCCCAGCGCGCCGGAAAACAGCAAGTGTTTGAGTTTTGGCACGGGCTGACCGCTTTGTTTTCTTTTTCGGGTTACCCAGATGAATATGCCCAGATAAACTGGCATGGAAAACCCCAGGCGAAGCGCCATCAAAGTAATGGCGTCGAGTTCGTTTTGCCCGATGCCACCGACCGGTTGATAGGCCAGTTTTACAAATATGGCTTTCATGGAAAACAGAACAGCCCCGAGCGCGCCAAATATATAGCCCCAATTCTGACCGCCCATGAGCGGCGATTGGCCCGAAGACCCGACGACATATTCTCGAAGCGTTGGTCTCACGTTCTAATTTTCATTTGCGCCTGGCTTTAAAGAAACGCTTCAAAATAGACGAACAGGCACCAGCAAGAACGCCGCCTTTAATCTCTGGACGATGATGACAGGTGCTTTGCTCGAAAAATTTGACGCCGTTTTCCACCGCGCCGCCCTTTAAATCGCTAGCCCCATAAACAAGGCGGCCAATCCGGGCATTTGATATGGCCCCTGCGCACATGGTGCAGGGCTCTAAAGTGACATAGAGGCAAAGCTTGTTAAGCCTATAATTCCCTGTTTTATATCCGGCATCGCGAATACACAGGATTTCCGCATGAGCTGTCGGGTCATCCAGAGCGATGGGTGCATTTCCGGAGCGGGCGACTATTTCTCCAGTCTTTGGATTGACCATGACGGCCCCAACAGGTACCTCGCCGCGGCGGGCAGCCGCTTGCGCTTCGGCAAGGGCTTCGCGCATATAGTCTTCATCATTCATACGGGCAATTTGCCGGATATGAGTGCCGGGTCAAGTCATGGCAACTATGCAAAATGAAAATGAGAAGAAAGAAGTCCGGAAAGGCGAGCGTATCGCCAAGTTCCTGTCGCGCGCCGGAATAGCCTCCAGACGTGATGCCGAAAAGCTGGTTGAAGCCGGCCGGATTAAAGTCAACGGCCAGACTTTAACCTCGCCGGCCTTTAATGTCGGCGACGAAGACAAGGTCAGCTTCGACGGCAAGCCGGTTCACAAAGAAGCCCCCCGGCTGTGGCGCTACCACAAACCGGCCGGATTATTAACGACCCACAAGGACCCTGAAGGCCGGCCAACAGTGTTCGAAAAACTGCCCTTAAAAATGCCCCGCGTTATGTCTGTAGGGCGGCTGGATATGAATTCCGAAGGCCTGCTGCTTTTGACCAATGACGGTGATTTAGCACGGGCACTGGAACTGCCTAAAACCGGATATATCCGGCGTTACCGTGCGCGCGCCTACGGAAAAATTGACCAAGAATCCCTGAATACGCTCAAATCCGGCATTATGATAGACGGCATTCCCAGCGGCCCTATTGAGGCCACGTTGGAACGTCAGCAGCGGGACAACGCCTGGATCACGGTAACCATTAAGGAAGGTAAAAACCGTGAAGTTCGCCGCGCGCTGGAAACTGTCGGTTTAAAAGTCAATCGCCTTATCCGCCTGTCTTACGGGCCCTTCCAACTGGCAAAACTGGAAAAAGGCGCCGTAGAAGAAGTTAAAACCCGGGTGCTGCGCGATCAGCTCGGACATCTGATAGATTTTCCCAAGAACAATAACAGGGACAATAAAAGGGACGGTCCGCCGCGGACCCGGTCTAAAAAACCTTATCCAAAAGGAAATAAGCGGAAACGCCGCAAATGAGGATCGTCTCGGGCCGACTACGGGGACGAAATATTGCAACGCCCTCAGGGCGCAATACGCGGCCAACCAGTGACCAGACTCGCGAGTCTTTGTTTAATATCCTGACCCATGCCGATTGGTCACCGGATATGGACGGCGCAGTCGTGGCCGATATTTTTGCCGGAAGCGGCGCTCTGGGTCTGGAAGCCATATCGCGAGGGGCTGAGTTTTGTCTATTCGTGGAGACCGAGCCCAAAGCCCGGGCCGCCATACGCGCCAATATCGAAAGCATGAACCTGTTTGGTTGCACGCGCCTGCACCGGCAAGACGCGACAAAACTTCGGGTCGCCCCCGGAAATCTTCGCGGGCCCTTTACGCATGTTTTTATGGATCCGCCCTATAATAAAGGATTATGGGCCCCGGTCTTGAGAAAGCTCCAAAGCCTTGATCTCATTGCTGACAACGGAGTCATAATTCTCGAAGTCGCAGCTGAAGAAGAAGTTGATAGTGAAAAATACCAAGTATTAGATAAACGCAATTGGGGCGCCGCCAAAGTTTTATTTTTGGGCCTGCGAGCCCTTTAGGCGACCTTCAGGAGCTTTCCGGTATCGCCCTCATGGGCCGGCTCCGGGAAACTCACTGAAATTTTTGTACCTTCGCCGACTTGGCTTTGAATGCGCATTTTAGCCCCTAATTGCTCGCAATATTTTTGCACCACGGCCAGTCCAAGACCGGCCCCTTCATAGCTGCGGCCCAGGCCCATTTCAGCCTGTTCAAAAGGCTTCATGAAACTTTCGATTTTCTCCAATGGAATTCCCGGGCCGGTATCGCTGATTTCAAGCACAAAGCCTGAACTGTTTTCGTCAGGATTTAGCCGAACATCTATTTCGCCGCTCGGCGTGAATTTAAAGGCGTTATCAAACAGGTTCCGAACAATACTGCGATATATGATCTTGTTGGAAATCTGTTCAACTTTAAGCGCCGGATGTTTGTAGACTTGGACCCTGAGGGCTTCCCCGGACTTACGCAGTTCTTTATTTCGGTCCCGCATGGCCGCTGAAAACTCTTCCACGGTAGTGCGGGTTTCATAAACTACATCAACTTTTTCTATATATACGCGGCTGTCTTCATCGCTGGAAGAAATCGCCAGCATGTTCTCGACAATAATATGAAGCCGTTTGCCCGCATCGCGAATGGCTTTGAGCAGAGCTTTTTCGCGCGGGTTTTCCGCCTTTTCTTCCAACACACTCGACAGATTGATAATCGGATTAAGCGGCGTGCGCAGCTCGTGGCCAACAACCCCGATAAATTTCTGCTTGGCATCCTGCCCGGCCATGGCTTGCCGGTGGGCGACTTTCAAACGCTGGAATGTATTGCTAAGATTATCATGGGCCTCACTCAAGTCAGCATTAACCCCTTCAAGCTCGTCATTTTTGCCCGAAATTTCGGCATTGAGTTTTTGCTCGCGGCGATAGCTGCGGAACATGTAGGCGACAAGCCCCATTAAAAAACACAGGGCTATGAATGATATCATAAGCTGATTTTT
>CAYQNQ010000005.1:29077-37295 GCA_964418815.1 uncultured Hellea sp. | reverse complement strand
CCTGATGACGGCTCATCCGCGCCCGGCACCTGATCGGCTTCATTCTGGGCCGCAACAATACACAGGCTGCAGGCCGGAGCCTCATGATCGCCGGGTTGGTCGCCGGGCGGGTCAGCAGGCTGATTGTCCTTGTTATTATCAAAGCCATGATCATGGTGATTGTGATCATGATGATGATGATCATGCTTCTCATATTGCAGCGCTTGATCATGCGGCCCATTTAGATCGTGGGTTTGATGGTCATGAATATGCGCAGCCGCAGATATTTGTACCCAGGCAAAGGCCTGAATAACCAGAAAGGCGAAAAACGCCCGGAATATGTCTTTTTTATCTGCCAAATGATTTATCCGGCCCCTTCAAGGCCATGCTATGTAATTACATTAAGTCTCTGTGGCAAGTATAAAATTAGGAGATGGCGTTTTGATTACGGAGCTCGCGCCATTCATAGCTGAATGAACTGACGTCCGCTTTTTTTCTGGCTATTTGATCGGCTTGGCGGTTAATTACCTTATGAGCGATAATTATACAGACCTGATCATTGTTGGCGCCGGCCTGTCCGGTATTGGCGCGGCCGTGCACTTTACTGAAAAATGCCCCGGCAAAAGCTATAAAATTCTCGAAGCGCGCGCGACTCTCGGCGGAACCTGGGATTTGTTTAAATATCCGGGCATTCGATCCGATAGTGACATGCACACGCTGGGCTATAAGTTTAAGCCCTGGAAAGCGGAAAAGGCCGTCGCGGATGGTCCGTCAATCCTGTCTTATATTCACGAGGCGGCGGATGAGCATAAAATCAAGGACAAGATCACATTTAATGCCAAAGTGGTCTCCGCCAATTGGGACAGTGCGGCTTGTCAGTGGACGGTCCTGACCGAAGCAGGCGAGACCTGGCACTGTAATTTTCTTTTCATGTGCGCGGGCTATTACTCCTATACGGATCCCCATAATCCGGACATTCCAGGTGAGCATGATTTTGACGGTCCCGTCATCCATCCGCAGCTTTGGGACACGGATCTCGACTATGCCGGCAAGAAGGTCGTGATTATCGGCTCCGGCGCGACCGCCATGACTCTGCTTCCGGCCATGGCCGAAACTGCCGGTCATGTGACCATGCTGCAGCGCACGCCGACCTATGTGATCTCCCGCGCGTCAAAAGACGGGCTGAACAATCTTATGATGAAGGTTCTGCCCGATAGTTTTGTTTATAAATTCACGCGCGGTAAAAATATTTTCATGCAGAGCCTGTTGTTCAAGGAAGCTCGCAAAAACCCTGAAAAAGCCAAAAAACGCCTGACCCGCTGGGCCAAAAAAGCCCTGCCCAAAAACTATCCGGTCGATGAGCATTTTAACCCGCCCTATTATCCCTGGGAGCAGCGCCTCTGCCTGGTGCCCGATAGCGATCTGTTCGAAACGATTAAAGCGGGGACGGGCTCTATTGTGACAGACCATATCGACACGATCACCAAAGACGGCATCAAGCTGAAATCCGGCAAAACCCTCGAAGCCGATATTATCATCAAAGCCACGGGTATTACAATTAATGTCATGGGCGATGTGGCGTTTTCAAAAGACAATAAGCAAATACATTTCCCGGATCTGTTTAATTATGAGACCATGATGTTTGAGGGCGTGCCCAATATGGCCTCTGTGTTTGGCTATGTGAACGCATCCTGGACCCTGCGGGCGGATCTGATTGCGGAATTTATGTGCCGGCTGGTCGGCCACATGGACGCCACAGGCACGCGCTCTGTCACCCCTGTCGCGCCCGAAGGCATGAAGGCTCAGCCCTGGATCACGATTTTCAACCCGGGCTATATTAACCGGGTCCTGGATCAAATGCCGAAACAGGGCGACCGCGAGCCCTGGCTGAATCTGCAGGATTACAAACGGGACCGGAAAGTTCTGCCGGAGAAGCCTCTGGAGGGCGATGGTTTGGTATTTGCAAATCCCGTGGCCGCGGAGAAAGCCCGGGCGGCGGAGTAGGCATTGAAGAGCGTTTGGGTTTTTCAAACGGCTTACTTTAGTTTTCCTAAAACACGGCCCGGCATGTCGCAAAACTGTGAAAGCTTCGCGCTGAGACGGCTTTGATATCCGCCATTCTTAAGACCGACGGAGTGTTTAAATCCCGCGGGCTTGGGGCGCTCGTTTTATCGTCAACTTGGCGCTGGAGCGTCTCTTCTAAGGCCGCCGAGCCGTATATTTTGGCGCGAAACAATTTATGCCAAAGAATCTTGCCCGCGGTTTTCGCCCCGCTTGGAGAGTTTAAATAATATGGTCTCTCTGGTCCAGCCATGGCAGCACCCCTCATATTAGGATTATACCTTTTGTGCAGGCTCAACCCTGCAATTCCTGTGCCGTTCAATCATTTCCCGATACAGAAGCGCGAGAATATGGCCCCCAAAACCGCCTCGATATCGGCTTCACCGGCCAGTTCCTTAATAGCGTGGAGCGCCGAGCGCACATCATCTCCCGCAAGCTCGGGGGCGGTGGCCAGCTTTTCCTGGGCCCGGGCAAGGGCCTCAAGGGCGCGCTGCGTGCAGGCCCGGTGACGCGCGCGGGTAAGCCCCGCCTGTTCCGTCTGGTCAAAGCGGCGGGAAATTTCTAACTCCAGCGCATCCATAAAGCTTTCAAAGCCGTCGCCGGATTGGGCGGACAGGTTAAAAGACCTGACGCCGTCTTTGCCAGCAGAAACCTTTCCTAGATCCGTCTTGTTAACAACCAGAAAGTCTCCGCTGCGCAGGGCGTCTTTCGTCCCGGCAAAACCGGATTCCGTGTCCGGGCTGATGACGCCAATCCGCAGATCCGCATCTTCGCTGCTCAGCAGGGCCCGGCGCACGCCTTCCGCTTCGATTTTATTATCTGTCTCGCGCAGGCCTGCCGTATCAGAAAAGCTGACCGGCAATCCGGCCATGGTCATATGAACATCGATGACGTCCCGTGTTGTCCCGGCTTCGTCGGAGACAATAGCCGCGTCCCGTCCGGCCAGCCGGTTCAGGAGCGTTGACTTTCCCGCATTGGGCGGGCCGATAATGGCGGCGCGAATACCGGCGCGGATACGTTCGCTGCGTCCGGCCTGATCCAGCGCTTTTTGCATATCGGTCATGACAAAAGCCAGCGGCGGGTAGGCGGCATGGGATTGGTTATCCGGAACGTCCTGTTCGTCGGGGAAATCTATTTCGCCTTCAATGGCGGCCAGCGCCTCAATGAGCCCAACCCGCCACTGCTGATAAACTTCCCGAAGGCCGCCCTGCATTTGCCGGAAAGCCTGCCGTCTCTGGCCCTCGGTTTCCGCGTCGATCAGATCGGCGAGACCTTCGGCGGCTGTGAGATCCATTTTCCCGTTGTCAAAGGCGCGGCGGGTAAATTCCCCCGGCTCGGCCTGACGGGCCCCGGCAGCTATGAAAGCTTCGCTCATGGCGGCAATTACCGCTGGACTGCCATGGGTGAAAACTTCCGCGCAGGTTTCGCCGGTAAAGCTTTTCGGACCCGGGAACAGGGCTACGAGCCCCACATCCAGATGCGTTTTGTCTTCGCTTTTGAGCGTGCGCAAAGCCAGCTTACGGGGCGTTAACCGTCTATGCCCGGCCAAGGTCTTGACGACTTGTTCGGTTTTTTGACCGCTCAGTCGAAATACGGCAACACCGGCCCGGCCCGCACCGCTGGAGAGGGCGAAAATGGTATCCGTTTCAATTGTCAATTTTTAGGTAGAAGCCGAAGGAGTTTACCGCCATCGGTCGACTCTGCAAGAATCAGAAGGGAGCCGTCTCTATCGGTGATGACGTCCCGAACGCGGCTATCCAGATCTCCGAGCAGGCGCACCTCGCCAACGGCCTTGCCGTTTTCCAGATCAATACGCCAAAGAGATCGGTTTGCCAAAGCCCCGACGAGGGCATCGCCGTTCCACTCAGGGAATTTATCCCCTCGGTAAATGGTCAGTCCGCTGGGCGCGATGGACGGCGTCCACTGATAAATGTAAGGTTCCATGCCTTCATAATTTTCATATGGCGAAATGCGGGCTCCGTTATAATCCCGCCCTGTCGTGGCAATGGGCCATCCATAATTGGCGCCGCGTTTAATCAGGTTAAGCTCATCGCCGCCGCGGGGACCATGCTCATGAGCCCAGAGATTTCCGGTCTCAGAATCGTAAGCAAGGCCCTGCACATTGCGGTGACCATATGAATAAATCTCTGCCAGAGATTTGGCGCCGTAAGGATTGTCAATGGGCGCTGTTCCGTCCCGGTTAAGCCTTAAAATTTTCCCAAGACCGCTATTGAGATTTTGCGCCTGCTCCCGATAGGCAAAGCCGTCGCCGAGAGTCAGAATCAACGTGCCGTCAGGCATAAAGGCTATTTTTCCGCCGTAATGGGACCCGGCAGATTTGGGTGTGGCTTTGTATATGGTTTTACCCGCAACCAGCACATTGCCATCCAACATAGCCTTGTAAAGCGCCGTCCCGTTGGCATTCTTGCTTCCGTAAGTATAGGACAGGTATATCTCGCCGCTTGTCCCAAAATCCGGCGCGAGAGCCACGCCCAATAGACCGCCTTGACCATAAACCAGAATATCGTCCGGCAGGCCTGAAACCTCTTCTTGTCCCCCTTTTGAAACGATCTTGGCCGTCCCGCCGATCTCCGTGACAAAATAATTCCCGCCGGGCAAAGCGGCGACACCCCAGGGTTTTAGGAGTTTATCTGATACGGTCTCAACTATAAAATCCGCCGACGACCGCTCGGTAACCTCCAATGGCGGCTGAGCTTCCAGGCAGGCCGTCAGCAGCAAAGATAAAACGAGTGTAGATTTCTTCAAAACCATCTCCATATTGACCCGCAGAGATTCAAGGGCCATGTTATTGTCGCACAAGGTGGAAACTATGGGAAGATTTTTAAAAGCTTATCTTTTGCCGTTACTCGCGTCGGTATTTGTCGCAACAGTGCTCGGGGTTTTTTTACAGACCCAGCGCGTGATCGCCATGCTGCCTGAAACCCCAGAGCGCATTTCCATCAGCGACCGTCTGGCCATGACTGGCTATGATATTTTTCATCTGGGCTCCCTTTACGGGATTTTTATATTCATCGGTGTCTTCATCGCCATGACCGCCGCCGCGCTATTGCACCGCAAATTACCCGGTCTCAAAGGCGCGCTGTATATCGGCGCCGGAGCCATCGCTTTATTGGTTTTACAATTTGCCATGAAGAAAGCGTTCTTTGATGTGCATATCATTGCGGGCGCGCGGGATGCGCTCGGCATAAGCCTGCAAATGCTGGCCGGGGCATTCGGCGGGTTTGTGTTTTGGCGGCTGAGGCAGAAAGCTGCCTAACTTTCATGAATAAGGGTAGCATTTCAGCTTTTTTAGCTGTCATCTATGCCGTGGGTTTGGCTTGTTTTGAAACCTTGGTAAATTGGGGGCAGTGGCAATGGTGGCCGTTTTGGCTGATTGATTATGTCGCTGCTGCTTTATTATTTTTTGGCGGGTTAGCTGTTTTGAAACAACGCGCTTATGGCTTAAAATTATTGTTTGTTGGTTGGGGATTTACGATTGGCATGATGTGGATGTCTCTTGCAGTGAATATTGCAGATGGCACGGATCCTGATCGCGCAGCGCGTGTAGCCGGACTTTATGTTATTCTCATCATCTTTAGCATGATTATATCGCTGATTGGTTTATTGCTGGCCTTAACTGACAATACGAAACAGACATCGTAATCAACCGATCATCTCAACAAACTCCCTAAATTTAAAAACACAGTCAAAATAATCGACGCAAGGATCATTAGTTTCCAGGGAAAGAAGACTTTGACCCTGGGCCGTTCGCCGTTTCGGACTTGACGGGACTGCTCTTCCATATGCTCATACATTTTATCCATGGTACGGCGCGAGGCGTTGGGAAACAGGCGGGGCAAAAGATTAAGCGCCAGTGTGAGCACCACTGACGCTATAATCGAGTAAAGAAAAAATTCGGACATGGTCCGATAATAGAGATCAGGTATTCATACTGTCAAAGAAATCTGAATTGGTTTTATTGTCCTTGAGTTTACCCAGTAGAAACTCAATAGCGTCCATGGTCCCCATGGGGTTTAAGATACGGCGCAGAACAAATGTCTTTTGCAGTTCTGCTGGCTCGACCAGAAGCTCTTCTTTCCGTGTTCCGGATTTTGTCACATCAATGGCCGGGAAAATCCGTTTGTCAGAGACTTTCCGGTCCAGAATTATCTCGCTGTTACCGGTCCCTTTAAATTCTTCAAAGATAACCTCATCCATGCGCGAGCCGGTTTCTATCAGGGCCGTTGCGATAATTGTGAGCGAGCCGCCGTCTTCGATATTCCGGGCCGCGCCGAAAAAGCGTTTCGGGCGCTGCAGGGCATTAGCGTCGACACCGCCGGTCAGAACCTTACCGGAGCTTGGCACAACCGTGTTATAAGCCCGGCCAAGACGGGTAATAGAATCCAGCAGAATCACAACATCTTTGCCGTTTTCGGTCAAGCGTTTGGCTTTTTGAATAACCATTTCGGCCACTTGCACATGGCGGGTTGCCGGCTCGTCAAATGTGGAGCTAACCACTTCGCCCTTCACAGAGCGCTGCATGTCCGTCACCTCTTCCGGGCGCTCATCAATGAGCAGAACCAGCACATAGCATTCCGGGTGATTGGCCTCGATGGAGTGGGCAATGTTTTGCAGCAGCACGGTTTTACCTGTGCGCGGCGGCGCCACGATCAGGGCCCGCTGACCTTTTCCGATAGGAGAAACAATGTCGATGACCCGGCCGGACATGTCCTTGCGGGTGGGATCTTCTATTTCCATTTTCAGGCGCTGATCGGGATAAAGGGGCGTGAGATTGTCAAAGTGAGCTTTATGCCGCGCCGCTTCCGGGTCGGCAAAGTTTAGCGTTTCAAGCTCAACCAGGGCGAAATAGCGCTCCTTTTCCCGCGGGCTGCGGATTTTACCGTTGACCGTATCGCCGGTCTTCAGACCGAATTTTTTGATCTGTTTGGGGGAGATATAAATATCGTCAGGGCCCGGCAGGTAATTAGCTTCCGGCGCGCGCAAAAACCCAAACCCGTCTTGCAGTACTTCAACAACGCCGCCGCCGTGAATATCTATTTCCCGCTCTTCTGCCAGCTCTTTGAGAATGGAGAAGAAAATATCCTGCTTGCGCATAGACCCGGCATTTTCGATGCCAACCAATTTGGCAAAATCAATCAGTTCGGCCGGTTTTTTAGCCTTAAGATCGTCAAGCGAGATGGATTCGAGGGTTTCTAGGTTTATTTCGTTCGTCATGAATTATGTCTTTAAGAGGAGGGGAAATCGGCAATCGCGCCGCAATCGACCAGAACGGTCATATCAATTAGAGCAAAGTCTATGGGCTTAATTTGAGACCGTCAACCCTGTTTTAAATGAATTAAAAAGGTTCGATAACAGCGAGAATGACAATAAATATAGTGAAAATTGCCGGTATTTCATTGATCATACGGAAATATTTTTCGCTTTTGGGGCGCTCTCCCGCCGCAAATTGCTTCCGGTATTTAGATAATGATCCGTGATAGCCTATCAAGACAAAAACCAAAGCCAGTTTCAAGGGCAGCCACCAGGTTGCGCCAAATTCTGCAAAGCGAATATAGACCAGTATCAGGCCCAAAACGAACGAGATAATCATAGCCGGGTTCATGATTATCCGCATGAGACGCTGTTCCTGTAGTTTTAAAACCGCGTCGAGCTCACCGCCCGGCTCGGCCTTTGAATGATAAACAAACAGCCGCGGCAGATATAAAAGCCCCGCCATCCAGAAAATCACAAAAATAATATGAAAGGCTTTAAACCAGTCCAGCCAGCTGGAAAGAAGATCAAACATAATGCCCCTCTCCGGTGCGAATATGGGAAATGACGGCGTGAACATTATCTATTTTAACATCCGGCGCCACGCCGTGGCCTAGATTAAAAATATGGGGGCCTTCTATGCTGTCCAAAACATTTTGAACCGCGTGCCTGAGTGTCTCGCCGCCAATCCTGAGCGCCAGTGGATCCAGATTCCCCTGAAGGGCAATTGTCTGCGGAAGCTGGTCTCTAAAGGCCCCAAGCGGCGTATCTGTCCCCGCGGCGCAGGCCTGAATATCCAGATTTTCAGCATAACGAATAGCGTTAAGCCCCGCCCCTCTGGGAAAGCCAATAATGGGAACCTCTATTCCGGCGGCGCGCACCTTTTCAATAATTTGCCGGGTCGGCG
>CAYQNQ010000005.1:12678-28977 GCA_964418815.1 uncultured Hellea sp. | reverse complement strand
GCATCCATATCATACCGCCGAACAGGCTGAAGCGTGACCTCGGCCGCATTTTCCGGCGAGAAACAAAAATCAATAAAGTCTTTCGCTGTTTCGCGGATTTTCATATATTCCGGCAAGTGCCGTCCCGCTTGCCGCATCATCCAGACGGGAAGGGGCCTTATAGACTGACCGCTAAGCACATTTAGGATGGGCTGGTTCATTTTTTATACCTAACATATCCGCTTCGCCTCGTCCCTTCTATTATATAAAAATAGTAGTGATTATAGTAGAGACTGTGGAAGTGTGGATGAATTAACGCCTTGGTAACAAGATTTAATATTTTGTGAATTTATACAGTTTAATCCACTTGTGGAAATCTGGATTGAATTAAAAGAATCTCGGGGACAAAGGTATAATTTGGGCTATTTTATCAGGTAATTTAGGGATAAAATCTGTAGATAAATTGTGAATGAAATTAATCCCGTATTTTAGACATATCCTTTGATAAGTCTTTCACAGTCTGTAAAACTCTAGCTCTTATTAGACATTCATCCACCCTATTCCGCTAAAAGGAATGGAAAAGATTAGTCTTGTGAATAAATTGGAATAAGTTCAAAAATTAACGACGTGAACGAACGCAATAAATCCATATCCACTTATTTCCATGTCCATCTTGTCTCGGACTCAACAGGAGAGACATTGGTGGCCATGATGAAAGCCAGCTGCGCGCAGTTTCGCGACGGCACGCCGCTCGAACACCTCCATGCTCTGGTCAGATCCGAAGACCAGATGACAAAGACTCTGAACGATATCGAGAATAAGCCGGGGGTTGTTCTCTATACGCTGGCCAATCCGGAGCGCCGTAAAATGCTTGAGGCCTTCTGCGCCAAAAAACGGATTCCCTGCGTTTCTATTCTGGATCAATCTCTAGCCATGCTGGGCCGGTATCTCGGCGCCTCGGTCAGCCATGAAGTCGGCGCGCAGCGCACGCTGGACAGTGATTATTATGACCGGATTGCAGCGCTGGACTTTGCCATGGCTCATGATGACGGGCAAAATGTCATCGGGCTGAAAGATGCGGATATTATTCTGCTGGGGATCAGCCGGACGTCAAAAACACCGACCAGTATTTATCTGGCCAATCGCGGGTATAAAACCGGGAATATCCCGCTCGTGCCGACTTCGCCGATCCCGCCAATCCTCGAGACGTTTGATGGTCCGTTTGTTATTGGCCTGGTGGCGCAGCCAGAACGTATATCGCAGATTCGTAGTCAGCGGCTTGTGGGACTGAAGGAAAGCCGGAACACGAATTATACCAAGCTGGAAAACATCCGGGACGAAATGAAAATGGCGAAACGCCTCTTTGCCCAAAAAGGCTATCCGGTTGTTGATGTGACTCGCCGGTCCATCGAAGAAACCTCCGCCAAAATTATTACGCTTTATCAGCGCCGGCGAAACAGGCGGGCCTGACCATGACCCGTATTATTTTAGCTTCGGGCAGCGCTATCCGGCGGCAAATTCTTGAAGAGGCCGGCCTCACATTTGAAGTCATTTCCCGTCCCGTCGACGAAGCCGCCATTAAAGCGGCCATGATGGCGGAAGGCTCGCCCATTAGAGATATTGCCGATGCGCTGGCTCAGGCCAAGGCCGTGAGAGTGAGCCGGTCGGAAGAGGGGCTTGTGATAGGCGCGGACCAAATCATGGAAATGGACGGGCAGCTATTTGATAAACCCGCCAGTATAGAGGCGGCGCGGGAGCGGCTTTTGGACATGCGCGGCAAAACCCACCGCCTTATAGGGGCGGCGGTTATTTGCGAAAACGGCCTTCCTGTCTGGCGGCATTTATCAAAAACAGAGCTTACGGTCCGCGAATTTTCGCAAGACTTCCTGGATGAATATATGGCAGCGGAAGGTGAGCTTTTAACTAAAAGCGTCGGGGCTTACCGGTTTGAAGGGCGTGGCGCTCAGCTGTTTTCCAGGGTTGAAGGGGATTTCTTTTCCATATTAGGTTTGTCTTTGATACCCGTATTGGATTATCTGAGGGAAAGAGGTGCAATCAGAACATGACGGTTCCAATTCCAAAACTTGCGGGCGTTTGCGGCTGGCCGGCCCACCATTCCCTGTCCCCGCTTATGCACACCTACTGGATCCGGAATATGGATATTCCGGGAGCTTATGTGCCGTTTGCGGTTCGGCCCGATGATGCACCGCGGGCTTTCGGGACCTTAAAACACACCTCCATTTCCGGCGTGAATGTCACCGCGCCGCTGAAAGCTCTGGCTTTTGAAGCGGCGGACGAGGTGACGCCGGACGCCGAAAAACTAGGCGTTGCCAACTGTCTCTACAAAAAGGGCGGCAAACTGATTGCCCATAATACGGATATGGAAGGCTTTGCCGTGCCGCTGCTGAAAAACTTCGGCCCTAAAAATGTCGCCAATACGCCGGCTATTGTATTTGGAACCGGCGGGGCGGCCAGAGCCGTCGTTGGCGCGCTGCTGAACCTGAACTGCCCGGAAATCAGAATTTGCGGGCGCAGTGATGAAAAGGCGGAAAAGCTAAAATCCGACACCAATCTACCCAGCATATATAATGTGGCCTGGCGCCACAGGCAGATGTCGATTCCTTCGGCGGGGCTTTTAATCAATGCCAGCTCGGCCGGCATGAAAGGATTTGAGGATCTGGATGTGGAGCTGAGAATGGCCATGCCGGGCAGCTTTATCTATGATCTGGTTTACAATCCTCTGGCGACAGGTTTTTTGAAACAGGCTAACCGCTACGAACTGCCGTTTATTGGCGGGCTGGACATGCTGGTGGCACAGGCCCGGCCATCCTTTAAGCTCTTTTTTGGCAAATTGCCGCCGGAGGACCTAAACCCCAAACCCATGCTCGTTAGCGAGCTCACCCGGCCCGCGGCGCGGTGATCGCCGCCTTATGATTATTATTGGCCTGACCGGGTCCATCGGCATGGGCAAAACCACCACAGCCGAAATGTTTCGCGCCGAGGGTTGTCCGGTATTTGACGCGGACGCTACCGTTCACAAACTTTACGCCAAAGACGGCGAAGCGGTCCCGCTGATCAGGGCCGTATTTCCTGACGCCGTGAAAGACGGGGCCGTTGACCGAAAGATACTGGGCATGCATATGCGCGCCGACCCGCTCAATTTGAAAGTTCTGGAGAGCTTTATCCACCCCATGGTTGGGCGGCAGAGAACGACTTTTTTTGAAAACGCGGTCAAAAGCGGCGCGGATATCGTGGTTTTGGATGTGCCCTTATTATTTGAAACCGGCGGCCACAAACTGGTCAGCAAAGTAGTCGTTGTCACGGCGCCGTTTGAGGTGCAGAAAAAACGGGTTCTGGCCCGCCCGGGCATGACCGAAGACTTGTTTGAAACCCTGCTGGCCCGGCAAACGCCGGACGAGATCAAAAGAGACCAGGCAGATTTTTTGATTTTCACCCATAAAGGTCTGGAAGACGCCCGCGAACAGGTGCAGGATATCTTGGAGCGGCTCAGACAAGCTGAATAAGGGAAACCCCAAAACAAATGACGGGCAAACGGGAAATCGTTTTTGATACGGAAACCACAGGGTTTGACGCCTGGGGCGCGGACCGGATCACGGAAATCGGCTGCGTTGAAGTGGTGGACCTCATGCCCACGGGCGAGACCTTTCATACCTATCTGGATCCGCAAAGGGATGTTCCGGCAAAAGTCACGGAAATCACAGGCCTGACGCGGGAGTTTCTAACGGGCAAACCGCTTTTCGCTGACAAGGCCGCAGAATTTATCGCCTTTGTCGGAGACGCCCAGCTTGTGGCCCATAATGCGGAATTTGATATGGGCTTTGTAAATGCCGAGCTCTCGCGCGCGGGATTTGATCCTCTGCCCAAAGATAAATTTACAGATACCCTTAAAATTGCCCGGGCTAAATTTCCGGGATCACCGGCCTCCCTCGACGCGCTTTGTAAGCGCTTTGATGTCTCTCTACTCAGCCGGGACAAGCACGGCGCTCTCATTGACGCGGAACTATTGGCGAGGGTCTATCTGGAACTTTCCGGCGGCCGGGCGCGCAGCTTTGGGTTTTCAGGCAGCTCTTCGGGCGAAGTTGACAGTACACTAGTGCCTGTTGCCAAGCCTAGAGGAATGCCGCTACCCGCCCGCTTGACAGAGGCGGAGCAGGCCGATCATCTGGCTTTTATGGAAAAAATCGGCGGCGAAGAGGCAGCGTCCGTCTGGCAAAAATACTGGGCCAAAGCCGAGCGCAAAGCGGGTTAGGCGTTTCCGGTCTCGGCCGAGCGGCGCATCATTTCTTCGCGGAACATGCCGGCAAAATCCGGCGGCTCCAGCATGATGGGCGGGAAACCGCCATTTTGCGTCATGGAGGCCAGAATTTGGCGGGCAAACGGGAATAGAAGCCGTGGACATTCAATCATAATCAGCGGCTGCAGGTCCTGGGCCTGAACATTCTGGAAGGCAAAGAGTCCGGCATATTCCAGCTCGGCAATAAAAGAGACCTGATCTTCGCGGCGGGCATCGGCTTTTAAAATCAAAGTCACTTCGACCGTGTCATTTTCCATCATCTGGCGGCCGATTTCGATTTGAATATTAATGGCCGGGGCTGACTGATCATTTCTCAGAGAATCCGGCGCGTTGGGATTCTCGAAACTCTGGTCTTTCGTATATTGAGCCAGAATTTGCAGCATGGGGCCGGGCTGGCCTTCCTGCGGGGCTGCTTCTTCCGGTTTGGCGTCCTCTTTCTTTTTAGCCATTTCGGCTCCTCATAATTCTGTTGCGTAATTTTCGTTACGTTGTAATTCTAGTTGCGCTGGGCGAGCGGTCAGCTAACATAGCAATTCTGCCTCGGCAACTGGTCAAAATTAATTTCATCACCTATAGAAGCGAAAAGTCAAAGGCCAAATCATGTTTGAAGTTATTCTCTACGCCGCTATTGCGACTGTGATTTGCGCCATGCTGTTTTCAGTTCTGGGTAAAAATATGGGGGCCGGGCCGGAAGACGCCATTGATCCGACAAAGTTCATGGTCGGCGCTGCAGATGAAAAGCCCGCGGTTATAGATCCTTTGGAAGAGACTGGCGAATTTACGGGTATTGCGGCCATTCGGAATTATGACCCTGGGTTTTCCCTGACCAAATTTCTGGATCAGGCTCAAGGAGCTTACGCGATTATTCTGGAATCCTTTGCCGATGGTGACCGGGCCCTGCTTGGAGAGCTTCTGACGGACAAGGTGTATAAGGTCTATGACAGCGCCATTACCGACAGAGAAGTCAAGAACCTGACCCAGATTACAGATCTTGCTCGTCTTATCCACGCCGAGGTTAAGGAGGTCGAGGCCAGCGGGGCCAAGGCCCGCATTTCCGTAAAGTTCGAGGCGGAACTGGCCTCCGCTCTGAAAGATTCCGAAGGCAATGTGGTCCAGGGCGATGCGGATTTGCTGTCCAGAAGCGCCGAAGTCTGGTCTTTCGAGCGGGATATGAAGAGTAATAGCCCCAATTGGCTTTTAGCGGACGTGGCCCCGTCCGACAGTATTTTGGATGCTGACCCGTCGCCCGATACGCTGCACTAGGCATGATAAAACAGATCAAGGCCGGGGCGCTGGCGGCAACGCTTGTAATGGGCGGGCTCATTCTGGCGGGCTGCGAAACCGTTCCGAAATCTCCGGATACAGATAAACGGCCTGAATCGCCTACATCAGAAATACCGACAGGCTCTACCGAGGCGGGCGCGCCCAGTGTTCCGGAAGCGCCAGCATCTTCAGAAACACCGGCGCCGCCGGTAACAGGCCCTGTTGCGGAAGCGCCGGTTTACGAGCCGCCTGTTTCGGGGCCGCCGTCGTCGGGCGCTATTTCTGTCAGCGAAACCTATCAAAGCCTGCCGGGTTGGGGGTCGGCGGATTTTCAAGGCGCTTTGACGTCATTCAGGCGGGGCTGTGCAGCGCTCACGCAAAAAGACCCGGCCGAAGCCATGCATAGCCGCCAGGAATTCGGCACGGTGAATGACTGGCTCTCGGCCTGTTCCGCTGCGCAGGCGACACCGGATCTGGATAATGCTACGGCCCGTAGCTTTTTCGAAAGCGAGTTTTTGCCTGTGACGTTGTCGGGAGCGGCGGATAATCAGGGCCTGACAACGGGCTATTATCAACCGGAAATCCGGGTCCGCCGCGTCAAAGACAGTGTTTATTCCGAGCCGGTGCTGACCACGCCGGTTAATGCAGGCAATCTCACTCTGGCCCGCAAAAATATCACGGAGCAGATATCAAAGGTTCTGGCCTATGGTCGGCCCATAGATGTGTTTTTCATGCAGGTTCAGGGCTCCGGGGTTCTGGTCTTTGCAGATGGCACAAGAGTGCGCGCCGCCTATGACGCTAATAACGGCCGCCCTTATTCCTCTATCGGACGGATTCTGGTTGAGCGCGGCGCCTTCACCCTCGAGCAGGCCTCAAAGCAGCGTATTGAAG
The DNA here is from genome assembly GCA_964418815.1 of uncultured Hellea sp. Lineage (GTDB taxonomy): Bacteria > Pseudomonadota > Alphaproteobacteria > Caulobacterales > Maricaulaceae > JACOMS01. The sequence continues at coordinate 22,529 of CAYQNQ010000005.1, read as the reverse complement.
ATTGGATGGCGCAGGCAGGTCCCGCCGCTACCCGTGACCTCATGAACGAGAATGCCCGCTATATATTCTTTAAAGAAGAAACAATTTTGCCGGGCGAAGGTCCCAAAGGCGCCATGCGGGTCCCGCTCACCGATATGGCATCTATCGCTGTGGATCCGGCTCATTATCCTTACGGTCTGCCTGTCTGGCTGGAGACGACGCTTCCGAGCGTTCCCGGTGATTACAGGGGCACGGACAGACAGCTTCTGGCGATTGCGCAGGATACGGGCAAGGCCATACGCGGCCAAAACAGGGCCGATCTTTATTTTGGGTCCGGAACAAATGCCGGAGATCTGGCCGGCGTTATGAAACACACGGCTCGCTGGACAATATTATTGCCGTTTCACCTGGCGCTGCCTTGGCTTCCGGGTTCCTGATCGGGTAGGGGGCAGATGACAACGAAATCCGAAAACGCCTCTACCGGCAACCCTTCAAGCGTCCATTGGAGCGGACCGCTCATGGTCCTGCTCGGCGGGATTTGTATCGGTTTCGCGCCTATTGCATTGCGGGAGGGCCTGGAAGATCTGGGCCCGCAGGCCGTCGCCATGTGGCGCTTTATTTTTGCGATTCCGGTTCTCTTTGTTCTCGTTCTGCTGATCCGGAAACGGCTGCCGGTCCGTCCCAATAAATATATCCTCATGGCCGGAACATTTTTTGCCCTGAATATTGCCTTCTGGCACTGGGCCTTGACGATTACGACTGTCTCCAACGCCACATTTGTCGTTAGCCTGGGCAATCTGTTTGTCGGGTTTTCCGCCTGGCTCATATTAAAAGATCGCCCGCACGGGCTCTGGTTTTTGGCTGTGCTCATAGCTCTGGTCGGCGCGGCGGCATTGACTCAGGGCGGCGGCGTAGGCGGCAAGGGCGTGCTGCGCGGAGATTTGCTCTCCGTTGTCGCCGCCTGTTTTGTGTCCCTTTATGTGGTCTTTGCCAAGGTGGCGCGGCGCACGATTAGCGGTATTGAAGCCATTTTCTGGCTGACCTGCGTGGAGCTCATTGTCATTGCCATTGTGGTCGGGCTTAGCGGCGAGTCTTATTTTCCGGACAGTCTTGAGGGCTTTAAAGTACCGCTCTTCCTGGCCCTGGTGGTTCAGGTCCTGGGCCAGGGACTGATCATTGTGGGTCTGGGCAATACGCCTGCCGCTATTGCGGGCGTGCTCATTGTCGTGCAGCCGGTTGTCGCTTCAATTATCGCCTGGGACCGGTTTGATGAACCTATGACGGCAATACAGATTGCCGGCGGCGTTCTGATTTTGATGGCCATGTATCTGGCCAATCGGCGCCCGGCGGATACGCCGTCATGACGCAGCCGGATATCAAGCCTCCGGATTATTATCTTTGGCACCGTGTGCGCCGAACGGTGGCACCCCTGAAAAAGGGAAGCGCGAAAGGCGGACGCGAGGACTTTGCCGCTATGATGCAAGTGCCGCCGCCCCGCCCCGCAGAGCGCCCGAAAGACGGCCCGCTATCGGTCAGGCAGGACAAGAAAACCCGGCGCGGCAAGGTGAGTGTCGATGTGAAAATTGACCTGCATGATATGACCCGCGAACAGGCTTTTGATGCCCTGCGCCGAACGCTCATACGGGCTTATAATCACAATAAAACGTCCGTGCTCGTCGTGACCGGCAAAGGCATTCGCGGCGAGGGCGTCCTCCGCCGCAGTTTTCCCGGCTGGATTAATCACGCCGATATCCGGCCTCTCATTGCCGAATTTGCCCCCGCCCATCAGCGCCACGGCGGCGGCGGAGCCTGGTATGTGTTTTTGAAGCGTTAGAACCCTGCAAATACTTCCCGTAACGATATTCTAATATATAGAGAACCGGCTTGCACAGCGCCTTTCTTGTTTATAAGGACGCTCTATGGCTAAATCTCCTCCTCGTATCGGATTTCTCTGCGGCTCCCTTCGCAAGGGCTCTATAAACCAGCAGCTCTCCAAAGCTCTGCAGAAAAAGGCCAAAGCGGCCGGCGCGAAAACCGGCGAGATTAATCTGGGAACCTATGATTTGCCCATTTATCACGGCGATTTGAAAACACCGCCCGCCGTTAAAAAGCTGATCTCTCGCATGAAGGGTTTTGACGGCATTGTCATGATTGCGCCGGAATATAATGGCGGCTTGCCGCCGGTGTTGAAAAACGCGGTCGACTGGACCAGCACCATTGAAATGGGCCATATTGACGGCAAGGTCTTCGGCGTCGCATCCTGCACGCCCGGCCCCATGAGCGGCATTATGGTTATGCGGCAGATGCAGTTTATGCTTATGCGCCTGGGGGCCGACCTGGTTCCGGCTCAGGCGGGCTGCGGCGGCGCGGCCAAAGCGTTTGACGCCAAAGGTCATTTGACGGCCGATCCGGCTTCGAGTCTGGCCGATAAGATGATCGGACAAATGCTGGCGCGGATTAAAAACAAGCGCTGATGGCGACTCCAAAGAAAAAACGGCCCAAAAAGAAACTCCCCAGACCAAGATTAACCCGGGCGCAAATCGCGGATATTTATAAAGAGCTGGCTAAGCTTGACCCGGCGCCGCGTACAGAGCTGAACTATTCGAATCCCTATACGCTGGTTGTGGCCGTGGCCCTGTCGGCGCAGGCCACGGATGTGGGCGTCAATAAGGCGACCAAAGCTTTGTTCGAAGCTGCCGATACGCCGGAGAAAATGGTGGCGCTGGGTGAGGATAAAGTGCGGGACTATATCAAGACCATTGGGCTTTTCAGGAACAAAGCCAAAAACGTGGTCAAGCTCTCGCAAATGCTCATCGATGATTTTGCCAGCACTGTTCCGGATATCCGCGAAGATCTGGAGAAGCTCCCGGGCGTGGGCCGTAAGACCGCCAATGTGGTTCTAAACGAAGCCTTTAATCAGCCGACCATGGCCGTCGACACACATATCTTTCGCGTCTCCAACCGGACGGGCATGGCCCCGGGCAAAAACCCGCTAGAGGTGGAGCTGAACCTGTTAAAAGTCACGCCGGAAGACTACGCCCTCCACGCCCATCACTGGCTCATCCTGCACGGACGTTATGTTTGCGTCGCCCGCAAGCCCAAATGTTTTAACTGCGTGATTGAGCCTATTTGTAAGTTTAAGGATAAGACGCCAGCGGTGGAGTAGATTTTGATCATTATCTGGCCGGGTGATTACTTCACTATTTTGCAACATTGCTGATCGGAGGCAAGTTCGTTCGAATGATTAATTCTCGTTTTTCTGTGTGTACACAATAAGCGTTTTCTTCAAGTTTATGGATGCCAATGATAGAGTCCGTTAGATTATCATCGGTAAAATCATCGGCAGGCTGCTCGGAAAACTCCAATACATCCATAAATCTGATTTCCCTGTTCGGTTTGCCCGCGCAAGTAATGACAACCTCTCTTTGTTCCAGATCGTAGTTATATTTAAGAATATAGGGTGAGCAGTTTTCAAGATATGTGCTGAGCATATCCGTCACTGCTTCAGTCTCCCCAGCAGAGCCGCCGCTAATCTTTGAGCGCCTTTATTATCGGCCCCTTCGCCCTCGGCGAGGGCCATATAGAGATAGGGCTCCAGCAGTTCCAGCTCGATGAGTTTTAGCCCGCCGTCTTCGCCGCGCAAAAGATCAACCCTTGCGTAGAGCGGCGTGAAATCAAGCACGTTTAAAATAGACTGAGCCGCGGCCAGTTCATCATCTTTGGGGTGATAGGCCTCTTCTGCGCCGCCATGAAGGGATTGTATGCGGTAATCCCCCGGCTTGGCGGTTTTAATGGCGGCGTGAGAAAACTGGCCGCCAAAATACAAAAATGAATATTCCCCTTCGGCCAGCACACTCGCCAGGAAGGCCTGGACCATGGCGCCTTCCGGCGGCAATTCGTCCGCTTTAGGAAATGGCGCGCCTTTTTCGTAGAGCGCTTGCCGCCACGCCCCGCCGCCAATGATCGGCTTAATGACGATCTTGTTTGTGTTCAGGGTTTCGAAAGCATCTGCAATGCCGGTTTCTGTAACGCTGTCCAGATAGACGGTTTTAATGACCGGCGCGCCGCGCGCCTCCAGCTCCGCCAGATAGGATTTCTCAGAATTCCATTTCAGGACGTCCGGTGGATTGAATACCTTTGTCTGTTTTGAGGCTTTTTCAATTTGCTCCAGAAAGGCTGCCTGATTGCCTTCAAAATAATCCCAGACAAAGAGCGGGAGCATAGCATCATAGCTTGCCGCAGCCGTGCCGGCGTCCCGCCAGCGCACAAGGGCCGTTTCCATGCCGCACTCGGCAAAGGCCGGGGTGAGCTTGCCCATTTGTTCTTCGAGCTCGAATATATCCTCCCGGACCCCGGCCGCGCCGGGGATCATATTGTCGGAAACCAGAATTGCGATTTTATAGGTCATTGCAAAAATGCTCTTAGTGTTTTATCGGCCCCGCACACAAGATGCGAGGAAAAGAAAATGGCCGCCAAAATTGATGTACTCGGTATCGGAAACGCCATCATGGATGTGATAGCCCCTGTACCCGACAATTTTTTGTCTGAAAACACCATAGAAAAGGGCAGTATGACCCTGATCGACGAATCGCGCGCGCTCGACTTGCATGGTAAGTTTTCGAAAATCGGAAAACCACAAGAGGTCGCCGGCGGCTCGGCGGCCAATACTTTGGTCGGTATAGCGTCATTGGGCGTATCGGGCGCCTATGTGGGAAAAGTGGCCAATGACACGACAGGAACACGCTTTGCCAAAGGCTTGCGCGACGCCGGTGTTGGATTTGATACGTCGCCGCTGAAAAACCAGGACGCGACGGCGCGCTGCCTGATCGCGGTGACCCCGGACGGGGAGCGCTCTATGAATACGTTTTTGGGCGCGTCTGTGAAATTCAGCGAAAAAGATGTGAACAAGGCTTTGGTTCAGGCCGCGGGCATGACCTATCTTGAAGGCTATCTTTTTGACAGTGAGGCGGCCAAAAAGGCCTTTGTAAAAGCCTCCGAGATTGCCCAAGGCGCGGGCCGCAAAGTGGCTCTGACGCTGTCAGATCTGTTTTGTGTGGACCGTCACCGCGAGAGCTTTAAACATCTGATCAAACACCATGTGGACATTGTGTTTGCCAATGAGGCCGAACTTCTGTCGCTCTATGAAACCGAGGACTTTGACGACGCCATATCGGCTCTGCGGGCTGACTGCCGGGTTGGCTGTGTTACCCGGTCCGAAAAAGGTTCCGTCATTATCGAAGGCCATGATATACACGAAGTCCCGGTCGCTAAAGCCGCTTCAGTCACAGACACGACAGGCGCCGGGGACCAATATGCCGCGGGCGTGCTTGCCGGGCATGTCATGGGCATGGACTGGGCGTCAGCCGGATATCTGGGTAGTGTTTGCGCAGCAGAAGCCATTTCCCATTACGGGGCGCGGCCGGAGCGATCCGTCCACAATTTGATAATTGAGGCCTGAGGCTAGAAGTTTTTCAAACTGAGAATTCGTACCCGGTTTTGCAGGGATTTAAGAGACCTTTCCAGAGACTGTAAGTCCTCCAGTGAGGGGGACGCGATTGACAAATCTTTGGATTCGAAAAGCTCATTGCATTTTGAATTATAGTTCTTCGCCAGATCTCGCCCGGATGGTGTCAGTGACAAAAAGCGGCTGCGGGAATCAGCTTCATTTTCTTCAACGGACAAAAACTCATCAGAGACCATCTGTTTGGTTGACCGGGTCACCGTTGCCGGATCCAGATTTGTCCGCCTGAATATATCCGTGGAGGTGAGCGGTTTAGCCGATTCGTGCAAAGTGCTGATAATCTGCAGGTCCCTGACCGTATAGGTCTTGGGCAGATCGAGTTTAGGCAAAACCACCTTTTTCAGCAGTTTTACATAATTGGAGGCCACTGCGGCCATTAATCCGTGAATACCCGCCTCAGAATGGCTGGCTGTTAATTGCGGGAACGAGTCATCGTCCCCTGCATTTTTGTCATATGCAGACATGGATACCATATGTATCGCCCCTATAGTCCCCGTCATTTTATATATTAGCATAGTCTATAGTAAAGCGCTACCCCTCCCATACTAAAAGTTGAAAATTATGCTAAGTGTATGGATAAAATTTAATGGAAAAATTCCTTTTTATTCAGCATGGATTAAATACCGAACCGCTATATGAGAGGCGTAATAACCAGAAGAGGTTGCTATGAAAAAGACTAAAAAAACAATGCTTGCAGCGGCAGTCATCGCCGGATTGGGTACAGCTATTATGGCTGTCAGCCAGTCCGATACGCAATTTGCCCCGCAGCAAACCATGTCTGCCTTTACAGACCCCGCCTCCGTGCCGGCTGATCTGGCGCGTTTGGACGGGGCTCTGAACTCCATCAGCAATTTCGAAGGCAATTTTCTGCAATATAACCCTGACGGGACTGTTGATCGCGGCAAAATTTTTGTCTCGCGCCCCGGTAAGATGCGGTTTGAATTCGAAGAGCCAAATCCGCTTTTAGTTGTCTCTGACGGCGTGACGCTGGTTCAGCATGACAAACTCCTCGAAACCACGGACCGTGTACCATTGTCGGCCACGCCTCTTAACTTTTTTCTCAAGGAAAATGTCGCCCTCTCGCGAGATACTGAAGTTATCAGTCTGGTTAAGTCAGCTGAGGACATTCGGGTCTCCAGCCGCGATGGAAGCGGCGAAATGGACGGCGTCTTGACCATGATATTCGACGCGCAAAATCTGGCCTTTAAAGCCTGGATTGTCGAAGATGTCATGGGCGGCCAGACGGTCGTTCAGCTGGATAATCTGCGCTATAACGGCAATATTGATCCGCGGCTCTATGTCTTCCGTGACGACAGTAATCGCCGGGACCGACGGGATCGCCGCCGCCGCTAAAGCCCCTTTTATCTATTAAACCATTTGCCTTGCTTGGCCGCTGCGCTAAGCAAGGTCTATGCTTGTCAAAATTACCACCTGGAACATTAATTCGGTACGCCTGCGCCAGAATATGGTCGCAGATTTTTTAAAAGAACATTCCCCCGACATTCTGGCGCTGCAGGAAATTAAATGTCTCGAAGACCAGTTTCCTTATGAGCCTTTTCGGGCGCTTGGTTATGACAATATGGAGGTTTCCGGCCAAAAAGGCTATCACGGCGTTGCCACCCTGTCGCGCCTGCCCATGGAAAGACTCCCGACGAGCTTTTGCCCGCTGGAACATGCCCGTCATGTGAGCACAAAGGTCATCGCTGGCAGCGAAGATTTCGAGCTGCATAACTTTTACGTGCCGGCTGGCGGCGATGTGGCCGACCCGGTGGTGAACGATAAATTCAAACACAAGCTTGACTTTCTCGCCGTCATGAATGGCTATTTTACCCAGCGCTTCGCCCTTGGCGATAATCAGCAGGTTCTGGTCGGCGATTTTAACATTGCGCCTGGAGAGCATGATGTTTGGTCCCACAAACAGCTTTTAAAAGTTGTCAGCCATACGCCTATGGAGGTGGAGATATTGGAAAAACTGAGGGCTTGTCACGATTTTATAGATACGTCGCGCCTGTTCCGGGACGCAGATGAAAAGCTTTATAGCTGGTGGTCGTATCGGGCCCGGGATGTATTTGCGTCAAACCGGGGACGCCGGCTCGATCACATCTGGATCAGTCCAGCTCTGGAAGCGGCGGCGCGAAAGACAGGCCGCGAGGGTTATGAAATCCACACAAATTGGCGAATTAAAGAAAAACCTTCGGACCATGTGCCCGTAACGCAGCTTTTGGATATTTAAGTCATCGCCAGACGATATCCGCCGGGCTCGGTGACCAATAAAGTCGCCACGCCTTTTTGCGGCTCGATTTTCTGGCGCAGACGATAAACATGGGTCTCTAATGTGTGCGTTGTAACGCCGGAGTTATAGCCCCAGACCTCATGCAGAAGTTCGTCCCTGCCGACCGGCTTGCCGCCCGCGCGGTAGAGATATTTCAAAATATTCGTCTCTTTTTCCGTCAGGCGTATATCCCGCGGCTGTTTACCGTTTTCGTCTTCCGGCGGGACCAGGCGCTTATAGGCGGGTTTAAATTCGTAAGGCCCGATTTTAAAAGTGGCCTCTTCGCTTTGCTCGAAACTGCGCAAATGGGCGCGAAGCCGGGCCAGCAGGACCGCAAACCGAAAAGGCTTGGTGATATAATCACTGGCCCCGGAATTCAGACCCAGAATTTCATTCATTTCGCCTTCATTGCCGGTCAGCATGACAATGGGCGCTGCGACGCCGGCCTTGCGCATGATATCACAGGCTTCTGTGCCCAGCATATCCGGCAGGTCCACATCGAGCAGAATTAAATCATAAGGGGATGATTTTGCCAGTTCTATGCCTGCGCCTGCGGTTGCGGCGCCGGCCGTTTCAAATTCGTCATAGAGCGAAAACTGTTCTTGCAGTTCCTCGCGCAGATCGTCGTCATCGTCGATGAGAAGCAGTCTCTTTTTTACGGCCATGGTAGTCCTCGCTTATGCGCTCGTGGTTTGCTGTTATTATGCTTGCTTAAGAGATTAAGCTAATGCCAGATTGCTCGCAAGCATTCAAATTGCCGTGAGGTGGAAGTGAGAATCATTGTGTCATGCGCCCGTAAAACCATCCAAATAGACGGGAAGAACTACCCTTGCCGGATTGGCAGAGGCGGCTCAATTGCTGCAAAAATGGGCGCGGAAGGCGATGAAAAAACACCCAAAGGCGAATATTTTGTCCGATTTGGATTATATAGAGCCGACCGCCTGCCGGGGCCGCCGCCCACAAAATTGACCCTGCGGTCTTTGCAAAAAGAAGATGGCTGGTGTGACGATCCGGGTCACGCGGCCTATAACCGGTTTGTCCGCTTGCCTTTTAACGGATCCCACGAAAAACTATGGCGCGAGGACGGGGCCTATGATGTGGTTCTGGTCATCAGCCATAATGACAGCCCGCCTGTGCCGGGCCTCGGGTCTGCGGTTTTCATTCACATTGCCCAACCTGACGACCGGCAAACGCTCGGCTGCGTGGCGCTCGCGCCGGATGTGATGATCCGGCTGCTCTCATCTATCAATCCAGGGGCGGTTTTAGAGATTGCGTAAAATAATCCTTTCTTAACCCTAAAGCTTGGCCAGCTTCTTGCTTCTGTCCCGGCATGAAACATTTTCTGATCTATATTGGTCTATTTCTGGGTTTTGCCGCAGCCTTTAGCAGTACAAAAGCTTTGGAAAAGCACTCCCGACTTTATGCGGACTGCGCTCAGAAGTGGGAGCACTCTATAAAGCTTGCCAAAGATCAACCGGGGTTGGCGGTACGCCTGCTTGAGCTTGAAGCCAAAGCCGAAATGACGCTGAATGGTAAAGCCTGCCCAGAGCTGAGAAGGGATCACGCTCAGAAAATCCGCGCCCAGCTCGAGGGCTTTAAGCGCTCATAATAATCAATTGAAAAAACGGATAAAAAAAGCGCACCGAAGTGCGCTTTAAGTGGTGGGGACACCCACGATACCTAATGCGGTTCTATGCAAGCATAACTGCCGTGGTAATGACGGCCGCCGCTATGACGTACCGTAGTGCGGGACACAGGCCTTCTATATGTTGTTGTGTGGTAGGCCGGTGTTGCTGGAACGGTCCGGTATTGCGGATAGCTGGAACCATAGCTGCCTGAATAAGTCGGGGAGCTGACCGTGTAAGATTGAGTCCGCGGCGCCTGTGTTGGTTGCGGCTGTGTGTATGGGGGATAAGTTACTGTTCCCGTATTGTGAGTAGTACCGTAATTCACGGCGCCGGCGCCGTAAGTCGGTTGGCTGTAGACGGGGTGATTACTATAGGTCACCTGATCCGTGTAGACGGGTTGATGGACGGTCGATCCGCCGCTGTAAGTGGTGCCATATGTCTGGCCACTATA
>CAYQNQ010000005.1:0-12578 GCA_964418815.1 uncultured Hellea sp. | reverse complement strand
TTGATAGCCCTGTCCCCGTTCGTCATAGACGGGGTCGCAATCAACGGTTTTATCGGCAATACCGGCTCCGGCCAGGCCGCCTAAAACCGCGCCGATAGCGCTGCCTTCAGAGCGCGCGCCATTGCCTGACACCTGAGAGCCAAAGACGCCGCCAACAACCGCGCCGGCCAGGCCGCCAAGGATTTGCCGTTTGTCTTCGTTTTTCTTACAGGCCTCATGGGCATTGTAGGGCGCATTATGGGATTCGCCGTAATGCGGACTTTGAGCCTGCGCCCCAAAAGGGATTAAGACAGGCAGTCCAAGCGTAAGCGCGGCACTTGCCGCAGCTGAGAAGAGTTTTGTCATAGTAACCTCCGGGTTAATGAGCGGAAGCTGACACAGCCGGTCTTAACCCATGATGAGACTCTTCTTCATGTGAGGTTCATGAACATTACATTGAAATTTCGGGGCGAAAAACGCTTTTCGCCCGCTCAAGCGCCCGGTCCGCTAAAACTCCGCGCCGACGGCGTGCAGGAAGGATCCGTTCTTATTCAGCCATTTCTTAGCCCGCTTATAATCGGGGAAAATATCAGCCACCACGGCCCAGTAAGCCGGGCTGTGATTGGCTTCAATCATATGGGCGCATTCATGGGCTGCCACATAATCCAGAACAAAGGGCGGGGCTGAGATCAGCCGCCAGCTATAAGAAATATGGCCTTTACCGCTCCGCTTTATGCAGGAACCCCAGCGGGAGCTGGTATCGCGCACCTGAATTTTTTCAACGGGACACCCAACCTGGCCGGCATAATGGTGAGTCGACTCTGATAGCCGTTCCCGGGCTTCTCGGATCAAAAGGCGCCTGACCCGACCGGCGAAACTCCCCTCCGGGGACGGCACAATGATTTCCCGGGCCTCCCGGTCGACTTTGGGATGGCCCCGCCCGCCCGGGTGAACCAGACGGTATATTTCGCCCTCAAACAAGATCGGCGCGTCCGGCGTAAAAGGTTGAGCCGGGGGCAGGCTTTCCAGCTGGACTTCAATCCAGTCCTGATGCTCACGCGCAAAGCGCATGGCTTTTGGCAGGGATTTCATGTTCGGGACGCTGACGCTAACCTCTCGCTCCGATGGCTTAACCTTCAGTGCAATGCGTTTTGACCGCGGCGAATGCAGATAAATGATGCGCGGATCATCCGGGTCTCTAAGCGGTAGTTTCGCTTGGGCTTTGGGCTTAGTCCTGCTATGAGGCTTAGAAAACTGAAATTTTGAGAGGATTCCTGACATGATTACCTTGCGTCATACTGTGAGTGCTTTGGCTGTGTCCACCCTGCTGGTCTTTGGGGCCTGCAAAAAGAAAGATGCCGAATCAGCGGCAAATGTGGCTGAAAACTCTGGCGAAAAAGTTAAGGGCGCGCTTGGTCTTTCATCTGACCCTGTATCTGCGGCGGATTTAAACAAGCACTTCAAGACAAAACCGCGCAAAACCGGGACGCAGAGCCAGGCATTGAAAAAGCTGGGTCTCGATGCCCCCTCTGACGCGCTGTCCTGGAAAAATAAAAGCGATAAAAACGGTAATGTGAGCTATCAAAACCTGACTTATAACGGCTCCGGGGATGGAAGCTATACGGTCAAGGAGATGGAATTTATTGGCCTCGAAATGGTCAATGACGAAGCCACGTTCGACAATATGATCTTAAAGGGCGTCAAGATCATTGATGACGGTGATACCACGACCATAAAGTCGCTGAAATTTGCCGACCCTCATCCAAAAATTGCGGCCAGAATTATGAGCGGGATTAATGATCTGGACGGACTGGAAGATTTGGATATGGACGTGGATTTAGACGGAGAAATACCGTTTGGCGCCATGCTGCTTGAGGGCCTGTCTCACACTGGCGCGGAAAGTACAAGCACGTTGAAATCGGCGGGCTGGGCCATAGATGAAAAGTCGGGCAAGGGGTCTTTTCTGCTCTCCGGCCTGACCGCCGAATCGTCCTCTGATAAAGGCACGCCGTTTAACGTCAGTCTGGATACAGTTTCGGCGTCCGGAATATCCGAAGAGTTTATTCAAAGCTTAAGTAAAAGCGATATGGGATCCGGTGACCCCGGCGAAAGCTTTGACATGATGCGCGGCGGCTTTGGCGAGTTTTTGATTCGTGACGTAAAAGTTGATGCAGATGATTTGAAACTAAATTTTGTAGGCTTGGAAGCCTCTTCAAAAAAGTCAGGCAATGTCAGCAATGAGCGCATGGTGATGAAACCGCTTTCCATCAGCTTTGATGGTCCCGGCAATGATCCGAATATGCAATCTGCTCGTGAGGCCTTTACCAAGCTCGGCATGGACAAGCTTGTTTTCACGGGTGAATATACCGGCAGGAGAGATACAGCTAAGGACGAAATTGAAATCAAAGACTCTTTCGTCCGTCTCAAGGACGGTTTTGACATTAATTACTCGGGTAAAATGTCTGGAACCAAAGCGGCGCAGGAAAATCCCGCTGCGGCGAAGATCCATAATATGTCCATTAAGCTTAGGGAGCACGACTTTCTCGACCGCGCCTTTGCCATCGGCGCTGCGGAGTTTGGTATGGGCGCAAAAGAGGCCCGCCAGCAGGTTGCCGGGTTGGTTTCAATGGCGGGACTGATGGGCCAGGCGCCGACGAGCATCACGAATCCGGTTGCTAAATTTGTTACCGATGGCGGCTCCCTGCAGATCAGCATGAATCCGGATGCGCCGGTTTCCTCCGAAAGCTTTTTGTCGATCAGCGGACCAGATGATCTGGAAAGGCTGGGGGTAACGGTCAAACACAAAAAGTAAGCTATTCTTCAATATGATTAGAACACTGGGCATAAGCGCCGGATTGACGCTGCTTGTGGGTCTATCGGCCTGCAGCGGTAAAAAGAAGACAATGAACGTCATCAAAGAGGCGGATATTGTCAAAGCTGTGACGGCTTTTGATTCTGGCCGAGATTTCGCCGCCGAGAGTACGGATCAGGCGATGAATATTCTGGGCCTTGCTGAAGAAGGTCTGTTTAGCTGGGAGTCTAAAACCGGCGAAAACGGAAACTACGAATTTAAAAACCTGCGCATGACCGAGATGGATTCCTCGATAGACCGTCTGGTTTTAAAAGGCGTCCATATGCAGGATGACAAAGGGCCGTTTTTCGACAGTCTTTATGTAGAGGGCGTGAAGGTATTCAGTGATGAAGGTGTTTCCACGGCGACGCTCGCAAAAGCCCAGATAAATTTTACGCAGGCTGGCCATGACAATATCGAAAAGCGACTGGCTTTCATGGGCATGGATGATTTTCTCGACGATATAATTCGTATGGATTTCGAGCCGCTGCTCGGCGGCTCCGCCTATTTTGACGATTTGGTCTTCAGCCCGCAGGGCGAAGGCAGCGTAAACGCCGATTTTCTCGGCTGGATGCCCGGCGAGGACCCTGCGCATACATCAATGTTGATGGATGAGGTGGTGTACAAGATCAGCGATCTTGAGTTTTCGGCCAATAAATTGTCTTTGAAAAACTTTGATATCATGGGTCTGGATGACGACAGCTCCGATTTTGAGATATCAAGTCTCAATCCTTTTGATCCGGGGCAGGATAGCTTCATCGCTGAAGATTTGACTTTTAATGTGGATGGCCTTGTCTTGTCGGCGCCCACCATTAAAACTGGTTTGACGGGCAACCCGGAAGGAAAGCTTGTTGCCCGCACTGACATCCCCAACGTGTCCTTAAGCTTTTCCGAAGAGCCAGAAGACGAAACCTTTAAACGCCTTTGGACCGCCTATGAGAGAAGCGGGTCAGAGGATTGGAGTTTGACTTATAGGTCCAAAGTCAATCTGGATGCTAAAAAAGATGTGGTTGATGTGGACTATATGGAACTGGATCTGGACGGCGCCGCCAAATTGAGTCTGGATTACAAAATATTGGGTTACCGGAATTTTTTTACGGGTCTTGAGGCCTTTAATCAATTGATGAAAGAGGCCCGCGAAACCCGGAATCGCAAGACCGCAGAAGAGGCTCAATCCGTGATGAAGGATGCCGTGTCCCAGATCAATCTGCAAAATCTGGAAATTGTGCTCGACGATAAAACTTTACTGACGCAGGTTCTTTCGCAAATGGCGGCGGATCAGGATGTCAGCCTTGATGTGGTTCAGCAGCAGGCCAAGGGCGGCGCTATGCTTATGACACTGGGAGTCACCAATCCCTATCTGTCCGATTTAGCAACGGATTTTGCCGAAAGCGCGCAGGCCTTTGTTATTAATGGCGGCGATCTGAAATTCAGCATTAGTCCCGATGATGATTTCGAACTGGGCCCCGCATTTATCGAGAGTCAGACCAGTTCCGAACGTAGCAGCAAAGAAATTTTTGGCCCGCTAAATGCAGACTTTGAGCATATCCCGAATTAGAATAGGGTATGGGCGCGCAAAGAAGGATATTTATCATGAAACCCTTATCTCTTAGTAGACATTTATTCTGGACAAGTTCCGCAGCCCTCGTTTTAGTCGCTGCTGGGTGTAAGAAAAAAGAAGCAGAGTTTACGGCGCTTGACGGGCCGGATTTGCTGGTGGCGTCATCTGTAAAATCTCTAGTAGACAAGGCCAAGCGCCCTTCCGATATAATTGATGAAGCTGACGCCAAGGCGGCGATGGATTTCATAAAAAGCGAAGGCATGAGCTGGACTTCCGTGTCAGGAGAGGCCGGAAATTATGTTTTCACAGATCTTTCCTTCCCCGATGACAATGCCGTTGCCAAACGCGTTGAGGTATCCGGCCTGCATATGATAGATGAGGATTTTCCTTATGCCTCATATTTGTCTATTGAGGAACTGGAGTCTGACGAATTCAGCCTCAACAAACTCGTCATGAATCTTCCGTCCGCGAAAATAATAGATCAAATTGAAGCTTTGGATGAAGAAGACTTTGACGAAGAGACCAGCGTAAAACTGTATGATCAGGTCTTTGACGAATTTATGGATTATACGGGCGGCGGCTATGTGGAAGGTATCAAATTTAAAGAATCAGACGAGGCGGCCTCCATTGGCTTTATGGGCTGGTCCAAAGATAAAGCAAAAATATCAGGCCTGATTGAAAATATCGAGGTAACGGGCGATGAGAACGACCCTTTTAATATGACGGTCGGGCATTTTTCGATCAAAAATCTGGATATTTCTCCCTGGGGCAACATGTCTGAAAAGGGCCCGATGGGGAGTGTGATGAGCGGGTATATGTCTCTGATTAGTCCCTATGCTCGAGGCTATGAGTCCATATCCTTCCGCGACATAAAGTTAACCGGGAAAGACGATGATCTGGATATGAGCTTCGATTTTCCGAAAGGCGACATATGGTTTACGCCTGAAAAAAACGGAGTCTTTCATCTGAAAAGCAATTTTCCCAAAATCGCTCTAAATGTGAATTTGGATAAGATTCCCGAGAGCGACGAATTTCCAAAGGATATGATACAGGAATTTGGCTGGGATAAATCGCGGTTTAATTTGACTAGCGATTCTCGTATAGATCAGAAGAATGACAACATAAAAGTTCTGCATAGCCGCTTTAACTGGGAAGATAATCTGGAGCTTTCAACGACTTATGATGTTGACGGGATGTCGGGCTATTTCAAAGCTTTCGAAAAAATGGGTTCTGATATGGATTTAGAATCCATGTCCATGGGCGGCGCCTTTGGCGACCCCCGTGACGCAGAAAAACTTTTAAGAGAGATGATCAAAGACCTTAAAGTGAACGAATTTGTGTTCGGCATTTCAGATAAATCACTCCTGGAAAAAAGCTTCAAACTGGCAGGTCACCAACAAGGTTCTTCTGCTGAAGATATGAGGAATGGCGTAAAAGCGTCGCTTGGCCTGGCTACGATAGGCGCAACTACAGACTACCGGCGCGAGGTCATAAACGATGCGACGAGCGCACTCAGCGAGTTTTTAGACTCCGGCGGAACGCTACGCCTGACCATTAAGCCTGATAATGGTTTTGACTTTTTGGAGTCATTTGAATCCATTAAAAAAATGCAGGCAGAAGCCATTTTTGGAAATACAAACACGGATGATTTTGATGCCGAGGCGGCCATAGATGACATCCTTCGCGCTGTGAACATCAACATGGAGCATGTGCCGGATTAACTTGAAATTGCCACAATTGGTTCCTAGGTTTTAGATCAGGAGCCAAATATGAAATATCTTGTGGTAACGGGCGTTGTGGGACTGGCAGTATTTTCCGCCTATTTTTTATATAAGGCTGACCGCCCAGAAACCATAAATCCCGCCGCGACGCTTCCAGCTGTTTCCCAAACGGATTTAAAAGAAAAGTTTTCGCAAACCCAGCCCATGCGGGAAGTGGAAAAAGATGTTGCCCGTATCGCCCTTGAGCGCATTGGTCTCTGGGAAGAAAGCGAAAACATTTACTGGGATGACCGCACGGGTGATAATGGCAATTACCTTTTCACCAATCTTGTGGCCGTACATGACGGTGAAGAAATGCGGGCCGAAGCCTTTGAAATTACCGGCTTGCGGCTGCTGGATGAAGACGTCCCCATTTATGATGGCCTCACCATTAATTATTTAACGATGGTAGACGAAGATTCGGATCAAGAACCAGACAAGCTTTCACATTCGTCGCCGAAAGGCTCAAAGTTTTCTTTGGATGTTTTAACCGTGAAATTACCGGAATCGGCAACTTTATTGGGCGAGAAAAGCGAAGCGCCTGAATTTCCGCTGGAATATGTGGTTCAGCTCATGGAGCCGGGCAAGCTGTCAGACCTGCCGGAGCTTTATTTAGAGAACGCTAAATTTTCCGAAAAGAAACGGATTCGGGATTATTCAGCCCTGACAGCGACAGACGTACAGAAACGCGCCAGAGTCGAGGGACAGGATATGGCAAGCGCTCTCCAACAGCTTTCAAAACCTGTATATAAAAATGTTGAGGACGTAACCACATTGGGCTTTGCGGCTCTGTCCAAAAATCAGGGGACGGGCACTTATTCACTGCAGGCCGGGAATTTCAGCTCTAAACAACACAATTATACGGCCAAAGACAGGGCAACGAGCGTTATGTCTATTGCGCTGAATGATTTTGAGTCTGACGCTTTTGAACGGTTCAAAAATCTTGATATGAACCTTCGCGGTATTGACGGGCTCAATCCTTTCTTTGGGTCGCTGAATATTCAAGGCATAAAATCCGACACAAAAACAGACGTTTTTGATATTGATAACATCTCTGTCTGGCATTCGGATACACAAGGGGACCGGTTCACTCGTAAAATAGATGTGCCGCGCTTTCTGATCACCAATAAGCCCATCCCGGAGTCCAATTCGAAACAATATAATTCTGACAATCCGTTCCGGGAGCTGGGTTACGAGTCTATAACGCTCTCATTCAGCGCTCAAAACTCCTATGACCGTCAAAGCCAAACGGTCACGGCGGACCATATCCGCCTCACCGCCTCTGATGCGTTTAATGTCAATTTGAGCTACAAGGGGAGCAATATGTCATTTGGCCCCATGTTCACGGGTCGCCTAAATCAGGAAAAGCAAACCATAGAATTCGGGAAGTTTGATTTTACCGATCGCGGAATCATGGACCGGGCTTTTGCGAAAATGGCCGAAGAGCGTAATATGACGATTGAGGAGGCCAAAGAGGCAAGTAAATCCGCTATGGCACTGCCGGGCATGATGGCCAAGACAGACTACCAAAAAGAACTGGTTAACTCAGCCAATGAGGCCCTAAAGGCGCTGATTGATACAGGCGGTCGGGTGTCTTTCAGCCTTCGTCCACAAAGACCCATTGATCTGGAAGAATTTAGCAATGCCCTGAAGGAACAGCAGGCAGCATCTATATTTGGCACCAAGCCAGGAGAAAACTTTTCGGCGCAGGAATGGGAACAAGCCCAAAATTCGGAAGCTATGGATACCCTTCTCAGAGAGATGAATATCTCATTCGAGCACTTTATCGCCGATTAACTTTCTGCTGCCTCTTCTGGTGTTTTGAGGGCGTTTTTCCCCATACGCCCGATCAAAATAAAGACAAGGCTGAGGAAAACAAGACAGGCCACCAGCAAAGCTTTTCTAAGGCGTCCCGGCTTGCTGTTATAGCTTTGTAGGCGTTCGGCCACATAATCCACGCTTTGCTCACTATCGAAAAGCTCCGCGAACTTACCGTCCTTATCCATGAGATAAATAAGATTTGAGTGATTAAACGTATAACCGGCCGTATTTTCCGGGTCCGGCATCTTTTGAGCGTAAACTTTATAGGCGGCTTTTGCCTGGGCGATTTCGGCCGGCGTTCCGGTTAAGCCCGTGAGACCTTTCGGGAGTCCATTGCTGGTTACATAGGCACTAAGGGCTTCGACCGTGTCCCGCTCCGGATCCACAGTGATAAAGACAGGCCTGAAAATCTCGCCCTCCGGGTCCGCCTTTTTAAGGGCAGCGCCCAGCCTTTGCAGATCAAACGGGCAGACATCGGGACAATAGGCAAATCCGAAATAGAGAATATGCGGCTTGCCCTTGAGGTCTTCATGGGTCACGCGATCGCCATTATGGTCGGTCAGCGTAAAGGCGCCGCCAATATCCGCCGCGCCAGAGGTTACGATAGGACCGGATCGACCCACGGGTTCATCCTGGCCGTAGGACAGGCCTGAAACCGCCGTCAAAGACAGAATCATGGAGAGGATGAAAACCGGAAGAGCCCGGAAAATGCCGCTGAGTTTGAAGACCATTGAAAATCCGCTTGTTTGCTCTAGAAATGTCTCATGACGCAAAGGTCCCGCCATGTCCATATTTGAGAAAACCCGCGCGACATTATTTCCCTTTATGGAGTCAGGGGGCGGCCGCAACTACGCGGAATCTGTTTCTGGCCGTCTTCGGCGCTCGACTCTGGTCCTGCTGCGCTGGATGGCCATCGCCGGGCAGACCATGGCCATTTTACTGGTGACCTACGGACTGGGCTATCAGCTTCCTTTACTAGCCTGCCTGGCCATGATCGGCCTGTCGCTTGTGGTCAATCTTCTGGTGACATTCAGCTTGCCGCTGGACAGGCGCGTTGCGGATATGGAGGCCATTGCGCAGCTGGGTTTTGATTTGCTGCAGCTTGCCGCTCTGCTCTGGCTCACGGGCGGCATGAATAATCCTTTTGCTCTATTATTTATGGCGCCGGTTGTGACCAGTGCAACGACGCTTTCGCGGCCTGTACTGGCGCTTTTGGGCACTATGGCGGCTAGCGTCTCGCTATTTATGGTCTATGATTTTCGCCCGCTTCCCTGGAGCGAGGGCGGATTTGAGCTTCCCTTTATGTTCCGAATGGGGGCCTGGTCAGCGCTAATCGTCGGGATGATTTTTACCTCGCTTTATGCCTGGCGCTCTGCGCGGGAGAGTCGTCGCATGTCTGAGGCCCTGCGCGCCACCGAAGCGGTTTTGGCGCATGAACAAAAGCTTTCGGCGCTGGGCGGCATGGCGGCGGCAGCGGCCCATGAACTCGGGACGCCGCTGGCGACAATCCAGTTGACCGCCAAAGAACTGCGCCGGGACGCCAAGGACGGGACCCATATGGCCGAGGATATTGATCTGCTTTTATCGCAGACAGATCGCTGCCGGGATATTCTCAGCCATCTCAGTCAGCGCGGAGATGCAGGCGATCTCTATCATGACAATTTGTCCTTTGATGTGCTCTTGAAAGAGGCGAGCGAGCCTTATGAAATCATCAAAAGCAATGTCACCATCGAGATTGAAATGGCGGGGACGGAGGAGCCGCCGATTGTGCAGCGCCGGGCTGAGCTCATGTATGCTCTGCGCAATCTGATCGAAAATGCCGTCAGTTTCGCGGGCTCAACGGTGGTTTTGACTGGAAATTGGAGTGAAGATGAAATCAGCCTGAAAATCGTGGATGACGGCCCAGGTTTTGACGCCGCCGTCCGGGACCGGCTCGGAGAGCCTTATGTGACGGCCCGGCCGGAGAAAAAACGAGCCGGAGGGCTGGGCCTCGGCCTGTTTATCTCAAAGACTCTGCTGGAGCGCACCGGCGCCAAAGTCCGCTTTGCCAACCGGCCCGAAAGCGGCGCTGTGGTCACCATTGTCTGGCCCAAAAACGCAATATTAGGCATAGCCGCCTAATTTGTCACAGCAATCTGGATTTTTTCAGATAAAGCCTTATATCTGTTACGCAGATTTAAAACCGTGAAGCGCGTAAAGGGAAAGACCATGCCGACGGAATATGACCTCCCCGAAGATACTACTTTGATGATACTGGATGATGACGGCCCGTTTCGAAACCGTTTGGGCCGGGCTATGGAGCACCGCGGCTTTAATGTGACGACGGTCGATTCCGTTACCGAAGCCATGGCCAAGGTGAAGTCCGACCCGCCGGCCTTTGCGGTGGTGGATATGCGTCTTGAGGACGGAAATGGCCTGACAGTGGTTGACGCGCTGCATCAGGCCCGTGACGACTGCAAAATGGTCATGCTCACAGGCTATGGAAATCTGGCCACAGCCGTTCACGCCGTGAAACTCGGCGCGGTCGATTATCTGGCCAAACCAGCTGATGCAGATGATGTCTGCAAAGCGCTTCTGGCCGGCGAGGGCGAACGCCCCGAGCCTCCGGAAAATCCCATGTCCGCGGATCGGGTACGCTGGGAACATATCCAGCGGGTTTATGAACTGTGCGGGAAAAATGTCTCCGAAACGGCTCGGCGCCTGAATATGCACCGCCGAACTTTGCAGCGGATATTGGCGAAACGCGCCCCTCGCTAGCCCCAGGCTAAAAAACTTTCTTAATTGACAGTCCGCCAAGGCCCGCGTAGAGGCGCGGACTTAACCACGGAGCGATCCATGAATAATTTCATGACGACAAATCTAGAGGCGGCGCGCACGCGTTCGTGTTCATCCGCCTAAGCTCCCGGGGACATCACCAGAATCCATGACCTCCGGAGCCATCGCTTACGGGGGTAATTTTTTATCTTCGACAATTTCACAAAATCAGACCAGACGAAGATAAAATGCAAACCTTAGAGACAAAACCCGAACAATATCAGATGCCGGAAACATTCGGCGGAGAGTTAAAATCGCTGCTCATACTTGGCTTGCCCATGGCGCTGGCCCAGTTCATTCAGTTTTCCATCCATTTTGTGGATACGGTTATGCTGGGCCGGATAGGTGAAGTGGCTCTGGCCGCGGCAGGTTTGGGCAGTGTGGTTTATTTCCTGCTTTGGATGGTTGGGTGCGGGCCGGTCATGGCCGTATCGCCTCTTGTCGCTCAGGCTCTTGGGGCCGACAAGTCCGACCGCAAAGACGCGCGCAAAAGTGTGCGAATGGCGTTCTGGGCAATTATGTTCATGACGCCGTTTGTCTTTTTATTGCTGCTCATTGTGGAGCCGCTCATCGCTTTAGTCCGGCCGGAAGTCGCCAAACCGGCGGCGCAATATATGATGGCGCTCGCGCCCGGCTGGCCCTTTGCCATGGGCATATGGGCCCTGCGGAATTTTCTGGCGGCCATAGAAAAGACAACGGTCCCGCTCATTTTGATCAGCATCACTGTGGTCATAAATGCAGCGCTTAACGCTGTGCTGATTTTCGGACTTTTCGGCTTTCCGCGGCTGGAACTGGTGGGCGCGGGACTGGCGTCGTCAATTTCCCTGTTCTTAAGCTTCCTTATGTTTGCCGCCTATTGTTATCGGGACGCCGACGCGCGGGAGTACCGGATATTTGAGAATTTCTTTCGGCCCCATTGGGAGCGGTTTAGAGAAGTTGTGCGCCTGGGCTGGCCCATCAGTATGACAACCGTCTTTGAAGGCATGCTGTTTAATGCCTGCGTCTTTCTCATGGCCTATATCGGCACGACAGAAACGGCCGCCTATCAGGTGGCGCTCAATGCGGCCGCCATGGCGTTTATGTTACCCTTTGGATTTGCCATGGGCGGGGCTGTGCGCGCAGGCCTTGCGGCGGGTTCAAATGATGTGGACGCCATCAAACGGGTTGGCCTGGCAACTATACTCATCGCCATTGTCCTGATCATGATGTTTGCAGCCCTAATTACGTCCGCGCCGGAATGGGTGGCCGATCTTTATCTGTCCGCTTCCGGCGAAAACAATGCTCAGGTCCGGGTTCTGGTGCTGAGTTTCCTGCCCATTGCGGCGGCCTTTATGTTTTTCGATGCTATCCAGGTGGCCGCCAACCAGCTCCTGCGCGGCCTGAAAGACGTGCGTGTGCCCATGTGGATGACGGGCATCTCCTATTGGGTCTTCGGCTTTCCAATCGCCTGGTATTTGGGTCTTAAGACAGAGCTGGGCGCGGTCGGAATTTGGTATGGCCTGCTCTCCGGCCTGTTGATCGCGTCAATCCTGCTGGGCGCACGGTTTTATTGGCTGGTGTGGAAAAACCCGGGCGGGCTGTCAGGCTAGCTTCGCCTCAATAGCATCCCACGCCATCATGGAGGCGTCGACGCCGGAGAAGCGTTTGAGCTCCTGAACACCGGTCGGAGAGGTGACGTTAATCTCGGTCATTTTATCGCCGATCACATCAATGCCCACAAGGATTTGCCCCCGCTCCTTGAGCATGGGGCCGATGGCGTCGCAAATGCGCATATCGGAAAGCGTCAGCTCGG
>CAYQNQ010000004.1:27890-56411 GCA_964418815.1 uncultured Hellea sp. | reverse complement strand
GCAACAAGGGTCCGCTCTTTGGACGCCTCGGTCATCAGTTTCACGAATTCTTTCGAGGACTTTGGGCTTTGATGCAGGCATATCAGCGGCAAATGATCGGTGTCGTTTTCTGCTTCTGAAATACGGATATGAACCTGTCCAAAGGGGCCATCTATAAAACTGCGCCTAGGTTTTCCCATTAGTCGCGACTGCCAAGCTCGATGCCGACATCTTCCGAGGAAGGTTCGTCGCCGCGATCAAGGGCTTCGATGTCTTGTTGATAAATGCGAAGAATGCGAGCTAGATACTCCTGAGTCCAGGCTCCGCGTTGCTCGGCTATATCTTTGGGGGGATCGTAGTTCTCGATATCTGCCCGAGAAATTGTCCCTTTGTTTTCGAGCAAGCGCTCTATCGTATCCATCCGTTCACGCATGACGGCCAGTTCCTGAGCCACAGCCATGGTTATGGCCATAACCCGTTCTGTATCCGGATTTTCCAGAAAAAAGGGGCGTTTGCCTTTAGGTTTGTTTCCCGCAAGCTTGAGAGGGTCGAGCTTACCCACTATGCGGCTTTCTCACCGCCGATAATGTGCCAGGCCGCCTTTCGGCCGAAATCTTCCACATCATCATTGGCATGTTCAGGGAATAGGTCAGCATCAACAACTGCCGCTACGCCGCCGTGCAAAAGTTCTTCCTTTGAAAAACCTGCATCCATCATCCATTGGTCAAGGTCGAGTTCGTGCATTTTGGTCCAGAACGGCTCATTATTATAAAACGCGTCCCAATCTCGAATGGCCTGCTCATAGAGCGGCATGTCTTTAGCGTATTGCGGCTGCTCAACATGCATGACGATACCGCCAGGCGCCAATAGGCGGTGGCTTTCTTTCATGATGCGCGGCATGGCTTTGACGGAGGTTTCGTGCAGGAACATAGTTGACTGCACCCAGTCAAAGCTCCCGTCCTCAAACATAGATAGATCTTCGGCATTGGCCTGAACAAATATCACATTATCGACGCCCAAAGTCTTGGCCCGCGCTAAGCCATAACGCAGGACAGGCGCGCCTGTATCTACGCAGACCACTTCGGCGTCTGGATAAGCTCTGGCAATGGGCAGGACGTTTTGGCCAAGTCCGCCGCCAATATCGAGAATGCGTTTTGGGGCGAATTCTGGTCTGTTTTTACGCATCCAAGCCACAACGGCCTCGCCGCCGCCATCACTATATCGGCCAAGCCCGCCGCCTGTTGTCACAAATATCCCGCAGTCATAATTGGCCGCGCCGGTCACGTCGCCGGGGACTAATTCATCGTGATAGCTGCCCGGCATACAGTGATGGTCAATGGCGGCCAGATAACGGGGAATTTCCAGTTTCGGGTTCAGGACAAGCCGGGGGTCACCATCGGTAAGTTCCTTGGCTTTTGCGTTCATCTCTTCGCCCTGACGAATTGTGACCCATCTTCCGGCTTGCTGGCGCAGCTCCATCGTATTGCGGCGGTGCGCAGACCAGTGTTGGAAAAGCGGGTCACGAAGGAGGGCTTTGCGTACGTCATGTCGCGACTTTGGTTCAGGGTTATTTGGTGCAATCCGGCTTTCATATGCGGTCTTTACACCCGGTAATATTTTAGACGCTAAATGACGGTTTAAATGAGCCAGAAAGTTGAATCGCGCTACTTCGTCATGGCTGGTTTGGGGAAACATGCCATGCTGTCCGACATTGCGATAATCCGGAGGTCCATCATATTTTGATTTGCTCGACATAATCAGTTTTATTCACCCGTCATAATTCTCAAATTGTCTAGTATAATTTAGTCTCCAAAGGGTTGACGAAAGTCAATGAGGAGTCGCAGTCTGGCTCGGTATGAAACGGTGATGAATGGAGGATAATATGGCAGCAAAAATTTTAGCGCTTTTCAACCTTAAAGAGGGGACGTCCGTGGCCGATTATGAAGCTTGGGCGAAAACTGTTGATATACCGACAGTCAATGGACTTGGGTCTATTGAGAAGTTTGAGGTGTTTAAAACGACAGGGCTTTTGTTTTCCGAAGATAGCCCGCCCTATGAGTATTTTGAAACTATCGATATACTTGATATGGACAAGTTTGGCGCGGAAGCCGGTTCTGAAACCATGCAGAAAATAGCTGCCGAGTTCCAAGACATGGTAAAAGACCTGGTCTTTATCACAACAGAGCAGCTTTAATGGGGCGATTCACGGGCAAAACTGCAGTTATTACAGGCTCTGGCCGCCGCGGCGGCCTCGGGTTTGCAATAGCCAAACGCCTGGCTGAAGATGGGGCCAATATCGTCATTTCTGATATCGGCCAAAGCCGGGATGAACATACTGGCTCGGAACATATTGGCTCAACCGATGAAATGGAAAGCATTGCCGAAGAGCTGCGCGGCATGGATGTAGGAAGCTCGACTTGCGTTTGTGATGTGCGCTCACTGAGTGATGTTCGTGCTTTAGCCAAGCATGCGGTTTCCGAGCACGGCTCGCTCGATATCTGGATCAACAACGCGGGAATCGGTTATATCATGAAGCCATTGTTGGAAGTGACCGAAGAGGACTGGCGGGCGGTTATCGATGTCAATCTGTCCGGCGCGTTTTTTGGCGTAAAATCTGCCGCCGAAATCATGGTCCAGCAGGGTAAAGGTGGACGTATAATCAATATCGCTTCCCAAGCGGCCAAATCGGGCTTTCCCCATGCGCAGGCTTATACATCTTCCAAACATGGTTTGGTCGGCTTGGCGCGTTCCGCAGCGGTCGAACTGGGCGCTCACAAAATTACGGTCAATAATGTTTGTCCTAACCATGTAACGACTGGCTTGGGGGCTTGGCAAAACGAATATTTCTCTAAAGTGGTTGGCGCGGAAAGTGTCGAGGCCTACCTTGAAGCCATGGCCGCCCGCATCCCTATGGGCCGCCCGGGCCTCCCCGAAGATACAGCCAATGCCGTTGCCTTTCTTTGTTCCGATGAAGCGGCCTATATTACGGCAGAAAGTATGAATGTGTCGGGCGGGGAAGAGCCCCATTAAATGCGCCGATTGTTTCTGATATTAGGCGCTGTATTGATTGCGTCCTGTCAGGGAGCGCTAGACAATAGTTCTTTGGCAGAATTTGGGCAGAAATGGAGCGCCGCCTATGAATCCGGCGACTTTGGTTCCATGCGGGATTTATACGAACCAGATGCCCGTCTTATGACCCGGCATCAGCCCGCGAAAAACGGCGTAGACGCGATCCTTGCTTATTTCGAATCCTCACGCAAAGCGGGCGCAAAGGCCGACATTACCTTTGACTATGAAGAAGAAATTATTGATGGTGACTACGCTTTCAAAGTAGCCAAATGGTGGCTTGAGACTCCGCAAGCTGTCGGTGAACCCGTTCGCGACTCTGGACGTTCGCTCGTGATTTTCAAACGTGGTGATGATGGTATCTGGCGGTTATGGCGCGACATCGACAACCACACGCCGGATGTAACTTTTGAAAACAAACCTGAAAGCGCCGAATGACCTATAACGAACCCGCCCCCAAAAATTTTCGGTGGCCAGGCGACGCGACGCTTGCTTTGTCGATTGTCGTAAATGTCGAAGAAGGCGCCGAACGCTCTATTCTCAAGGGTGATAAAGGTCCTGAGCCCGTGGATGAACTCGGCGCTGTGCCGCGCAAACCCATTCGTGTCCATGGCAATGAGAGCAATTATCTATACGGCATTAAACGCGGGGCGCCGCGGGTTTTGAAGATATTGGATGATGCCGGAATTCCGGCGACCTGGACCGTTTGCGCCGAAGCGACAGAGAAAGCGCCCTGGCTCGGCAAAGCGATTGCGAAACGCGGTGACGAGCCTTGTTCCCATGGCTATCGCTGGTTGTTTACGGCCTTCATGGGTGAAGACGAAGAGCGCAGCTTTATCCGCAAGGGGACCGACTCTATCCAACAAACCTGCGGGAGCCGTCCCGTCGGTTATTTATCGCGCTATCTGCATACGGATATTACTCGGCGTCTTTTGGTCGAAGAAAATTATCTCTATCACATGGATGATTATTCCGATGATTTTCCCTATTGGGATAAAGTCGACATGGGTGATGGAACGACCAAGCCTATGATAATTCTCCCCTATGCTATCGATAGCAATGATATGAAATTTTGGCTCGCGCCCAGTTTTACGCCGGACATGTGGCTGGATTACGCCAAAAGAACTTTGGATAGTTTACTGCAGGAATCACAAGACCAGGGCGCTCGAATGATGAGTCTGGGTCTGCATTTGCGGATTATTGGCCGTCCGGGCCGAATAGGGGCGTTCAAAGACTTCGTTGATTACGCCAAATCCAAAGAAGGTATCTGGATTACGACCCGCAAAAACATCGCGCGTCATTTCGCGGAGCATGTCAGTCCAAACGATTGATGCACGTCAACAATTTCCCTGCTATACAGATTAGGGAAACCGGATGTTTAAGAGGGAATTTGCATGGCCGGAAAAATAAAAAAAGTTGGTGAAAACCGATACCGGGAAACCTTCGGACGTTATTATGAAGATTTCAAAGTCGGCGACATTTATGAGCACCGCCCAGGCAAGACCGTGACCGAGTATGAAAATCACATGTTCACTTTGATGACTTTGAATACCCATCCTATGCATTTTGATGCGGAATTCGCTAAAGCTTCTGAATTTAAACAAAATCTGGTGGTTAGTCCGTATACTTTGGCTTTGCTGATCGGCATGAGCGTGACGGACTGCTCTCAAAAGGCCATCGCCAATTTGGGAATGGACGAAGTGAAATTCACGGCTCCCGTCTTTGCCGGCGATACGCTTTACGGGGAAAGCGAAGTGCTTGGGAAACGAGAAAGCAAGTCCCGCCCTGGCCAGGGCATTGTGACGATTGTGACCCGCGGCTATAATCAGGACGGCACCATGATTTGCACATTTAAACGCAATATGTTGATTCCGTCCGAAGGTCAGGCCGTAGAAGACAAAGTCGAAAATTACTAGGATAAGACCATGAACGCGCAAACAGATCCCAACGCCTGGACCGTCGAAGACGAAAACATGATGCTTGATACCATCGACCGTTGGTGCCGCGAAAAAGTGCGTCCCAAAGTCATGGAAATGGAACATGCTGACGAATACCCCCACGCTTTTGTTGAGGACATGAAAGAGTTCGGTTTGTTTGGCGCAACTATCTCGCAGGACAATGGCGGACTGGGCCTTTCGGCGTCCACCTATGCGAAAATTGTGACGCGTATCTCCGAAGAATGGATGAGCCTGACCGGAATTTTTAATTCTCACTTGATGATGGCGACAGTTGTAGAAAAATATGGGACTGATTTTCAGAAAGACTATTGGTTGCCAAAATTTTGCTCGGGCGAGATTAGAGGCGCGCTTGGCCTGACGGAGCCCAATGCCGGAACGGATCTTCAGGCCATCAAAACGGTCGCCAAAAAAGACGGTGATCACTATGTGATAAATGGTTCCAAGACTTGGATTTCCAACGGTATTCAGGGAGGGGCGGTCGCTCTAATGGTCAAGACAAATCCGGATAGTGACCCGCGCTATAAAGGTATGTCCATGTTTATCACGCCCAAGGTCGATCCGGACACGGGCGAAAAATATAGCGGATATACGACTGGTACGAAAATGCAAAAGCTCGGCTATAAAGGTATTGATAGCGGTGAACTGTTTTTTGACGACTACCGTATCGATGCGAAACGTCATCTCATCGGCGGCGAAGAAGGTAAGGGCTTTTATATGGCCGTTGGCGGACTTGAACTCGGCCGTATCAATATTGCAGCCCGTTCGGTCGGGATAGCAAAGCGGGCCCTCGATGAAGCCACACGATATTCCCAGGAACGTCAGACTTTTGGAAAACCCATTTGCGAACATCAGGCCATTCAGCTCAAGCTTGGCGAAATGGCGACCCGCGCCAAGGCGGCGGAACTTATGACGCTTGACGCGGCTCGTGCCTATGACACAGGCGAGCGCTGCGATATGGAAGCCGGTATGGCGAAATATTTTGCTTCCGAAGCCGCCGTCGCCAACTCCATGGAAGCCATGCGTATCCATGGCGGGTATTCTTATTCCAAAGAATATCCGGTTGAGCGCCTCTTTCGCGAAGCTCCGCTCATGTGTATCGGTGAAGGCACCAATGAAATGCAGCGCATTATCATTGCCAAACAGCAGATTAAACGGAACAAGATTTAGGACGAGCCATGACCCAATCCCTACCGCTGGACGGCATTCGCATCATCGCCGTGGAGCAATATGGAGCCGGGCCTTACGGGACGCAGCTTCTGGCTGATTTGGGCGCCGAGGTTATTAAAGTTGAAGACCCGTCACGCGGCGGAGACGTGTCGCGCAGTGTCGGGCCTTTTTTCTTGGGCGAAGGGGACTCTGAATTTTTCCAGACTTTTTCTCTTGGGAAAAAGTCTGTTACCCTAAATTTGAAGACCCAGGAAGGTCGCGAAGATCTGCATAAACTTGTAAAATCCGCAGATGCAGTCGCGAATAATTTGCGCGGCGACCTGCCCAAAAAATTAGGGTTAGACTATGAAAGTCTGAAACAGATTAATCCCAAAATTGTCTGCGCCCATCTCTCAGCTTATGGCCGTGAAAACGAGCGCGCGGGTTGGCCGGGTTATGACTATTTGATGCAAGCGGAAGGCGGCTTTACCTCCATGACGGGTGAGCCGGACGGCCCGCCGGTTCGCTTTGGTCTTTCGGTCGTAGACTTTCATACAGGCTCGCATTTTGCGCTTGGTCTTGTTTCCGCTTTGCTCGGGGCCAATAAGTCGGGTCAAGGCTGCGATCTGGATGTATGTCTTTTCGATACGGCAATACATCAGCTTTCCTATCCTGGGACCTGGTATTTGAATAATGATCATATTGTGGGACGTTTGCCGCGCGGAGCTCATCCGGCCATCGCCCCTAGTCAGTTTGTGAAAACCTCTGATGGTTGGGCCATGCTGATGTGCCAAACACCGAAGTTTTGGAACCGTTTTTGTGAAATTGCCGAAGCCGATGGACTACGAAGCAACCCGCTATTTGCCGATATTGCCTCGCGACATAAAAATCTGGCTGAGCTCACAAAGGCCGTGGACACGGTTATGATGTCGGACAGCACTGAGAACTGGATGAAACGTCTCGGCGGTAAAGTCCCTTTCGCACCGGTATACGATATAGCCCAAGCCCTGGATAACCCGTTTGCGCAAGATATGATCCATAGCCTGGACCATCCCGAAGTTGACGGTAAACTGCGCGTTCTAGCGTCGCCTTTTCGAATTGATGGTAAACGGCCCAAACCTGAAAGGGCACCTCAAATGGGTGAGCATTCCCAAGAACTACTTGGAAAACGAGTTTCATGAAGCTTGACGGCGTAAAAGTTCTGGATCTGTCCGCCTTTTTGCCTGGGCCCCATATGAGCATGATGATGGCGGACCACGGCGCCGAGGTAATCATGGTGGAGCCGGATAACGAAATGGGCGAGCCCACGCGGGTGATGGGCGAAAAATACGCTGACGGCACTTCTGTCTGGTTCACAAATATTGCTCGCGGCAAGAAAAGCTACAAGGTCAATCTCAAAGACCCTGACGCCCACGCGCGGTTTATGAAACTGGCTGCGCAGGCCGATGTCTTTATAGAAGCGTTTCGGCCTGGCGTCGTGACCCGTCTTGGTGTCGATTATGCCTCGATTAATGCAGTTAATCCGGGCATTATTTATTGTTCCATTTCCGCCTTTGGGCAAGAGGGCCAGTATAGTAAAAAGCCCGCCCATGATTTGGTGGTGCAAGCTATGGCCGGCACAGCGGATCTGACCCGTTCCATGGAAGGCGCGCCTGCATTAACGCCAATGCCGAGCGCGGACATGACGGCTTCGCTGCACGCGCTCTCTGGAATTTTAATGGCGCTTTATCGGCGTAGCCAAACAGGCGAGGGCGATTATCTGGATATCTCCATGTATGACAGCCTTCTATCTTGGCTGCCCAATGTGACAGGCGCGGTTTTCGCCCAAGATAGACAACCGGAGCGCGGCGAGATGCGTAGCTTCGGCGGCAACGCTTTCGTCAATATTTACGAAACAAAGGATGGCGGCCATATTGTGCTCGGCGGAAGTGAGCCGAAATTTGTCGCCAATGTGCTGACTGCTTTAGGCCGTCCCGGCTTGATTGATGAAATGAAAAAACCCGTTGGACAGCAAGAAGCTGTGAAAGATTTTTTGACCACGACATTTAAATCAAAAACTCAAGCGGACTGGGAAGACATATTCCCAGAGATTGATTGTTGCTGGTCCACCATCCGCACTATGCGGCAGGCGCTAACTGAAACGGGCGCGCCTGTGGACCGCGTAGATGGCAAAACCCACATCAAAAACCCTATTCGTTTTACCAATGAGCCCGCCCAGCTATTCCATAGTACACCTGAATATGGTGAGCATACAGATTGGCTGGATAAAGAAGGAATGTCATGAGCCGCTTAACTCCGCTAACGAAATCTGAACTACCAGAAAGCGTTATGCCGCTTCTGGAAATGGCCGACGGAATGATGGGATTTGTGCCCAATGATCTTTACGTCATGGCCAGAAATCCAGCCTTGCTGCAGGCCCTTGGAGCATTGGTTGGCGCCGTATACGGACAGGGCACTTTGGACCCGGGTTTCAAACGCCTCATCGGATATATCACCTCGACCGCGTCGGGGTGTGTTTATTGCCAGAGCCATACCTCCCATGGCGCGCATAATGCCGGGATTGATCAGGCGAAAATAGAAGCGGCCTGGGAATATGAAAGCTCGGATCTGTTTACTGACGCCGAGCGCGCCGCTTTGCGCGTCGCGCAAGGAGCAGGGGGTTCACCTAACTCTGTCACTGACGAAGAATTCGCGGACCTAAAAAACTATTTCACGGACGACGAAATCGTCGAGATCGTCTCTGTGATTTCCATGTTCGGATTTTTAAATCGATGGAATGCTACCATGGCCACTGAAATCGAAGATGAGCCTGCCAGTTTTGCGGGTAAAATCGGCTTGAATATCACGTGAAAATAAATCGCCGCACACTTTTGGGCGGGACAGCGGCGGCAACGTTGGGGGCTTGTGCTCAACAAAACTCCCAAGCGGAGAAAATACATACATTTGTCCTGATCCACGGGACCTGGCATGGGGGGTGGGTGTGGAAATATGTGCGAGAATATTTGCAGGTACGCGGGCATGTCGTGTTTACGCCAACTTTGACGGGCTGCGGGGATCGGGAGCACTTGTCATCACCGTCTGTGGGACTTGAAACCCATATTCAGGACATTGTGAGCTTGCTCGAATTTGAAGATCTGAAAAATGTATTCATTTCGGCCCATTCGTTTTCCGGGGTCGCTATGACGGGTGCCGTAGACCGGGCGAAAGACAGGATTGCTCATGTCAATTTTTTCGACGCGCTCGTTCCCTATGGCGATAGGTTGAGCGGTGTGGAATATGAAAGCACGGGCCAACCGGGCGAGTATTTTCGCGCGCGTCAGCCCGGTTTTATCGACGGATATAAAATGGTTTTTGAAAAGGACTATCCATTCAAAATGCTCATGCCGGAGGCGCATCCTAAAGCCGATTGGGTCAAATCTAAATTGACAACCCATCCTGCAAAAAGCTGGACTGATGTATTGTCTCTGAAAAATGATGGCTGGAACGGATTGTCTCGAAGTTATATACATTGCGCTGGGCAAAAGTTTGCACCATCCAGTGACAAGATGGTCGGACCGGCGCGCGGAGAGGGTTGGAATTATTTAGAATTGGATATTGCGCGAAACGGTATGGTGACGAACCCGGAAATCCTTGCCAAAACCTATTTGAAATTAGCCGGAGACGTCATTTGAAAATATGGATTAATATCGTCCTGATCGCAATATTCTTAAGTGCCTGCGAAGGTTCCGCTGACAATTTGCTTCAACCGGAAACAGATAGTCCGGAAACTGATAGTTTTGTTGATCTGTCCAAGCGCGACAAGCCGCCTGCCATAACGCAAAATCCCTGGAGTGAGGTGATTGTGAACGTCTCGGACTTCAGTCATGCAACTGGTATGTTTGTGGATATTGGCGGGTTTGAAATTCGCAATCAATCGACAGAAGAAATGCTGTTGGCCGCGCCGGGCTCTGACGGCGGCTTTGTCAGACTCAAAAGGGCCCCACAAGGTACGCCGCCAGCGAGGCCTGCATCCAGCCGGGCTTGGGACAAAGGCTGTTATTTTTCATTGATGATGCGGGCGAAAAAACTGGAAACGATTATTGAGGACGCCCGGCCATTGGGATGGACGACGCTCACGGAAATGGCCTTTTTGGAGTTTGGCCCCTCCAAACTGCATATCGTTGTGCTCACCCATGAAAGCGGAATTCGCGTGCAGCTCTATGAACGTCTGACGACCCCGGTTCCCGAAGCCTTCCCACCGTTTGAGCGCTTGTCCCGTCCTTTCAACATCATGCAAATGGTAGAAGATCGCGACACATCCTATAATTTTTTCCAGCAGAAGCTTGGCTTTGATACGTTTTTTTACGGACGGCCTTATGTATCGGAAAAAGAAGAGATAATGCCGCTTGGCATTCCCAAAGAGCTGACAACGAAAACCCCATATAAAACTGGAATTGTGACGCCTAAATCCGGACTTGAATGGGGCCGCATGGAAATGATCGACATTGAAGACATGCCAGACGGTGTCGATTATTCGCAGCAGTGTAATGATAAATATACCGGCATTGTTGCAGTGCGGTTTCCAGTCGAGAATATTGAGGCGGTCCATAAAGACCTCAGAGCCCGGAAAGTTGATTTCAAACGCTCGGGTAGCACAATTAAAGTCAAAACGCCGGACGGCTCTAACATCGAGTTTTACGTGCAATGAAAACTCTGACGCAAAAACTTGTTAAAGCATTAGACAAGCCCATCTCTCAGGCGGACCGGGTCAGAGCCGCCCATCTTTTAATTGATTGGACCGGATGCGCCGTTGCGGGCCGAAAGGAACCGGCCGGAGAGAAAATGGCTGCGGCGTTCCCAGATGAATCCGGCCCTTGTTCCCGGATCGGGAGCTCTAAATCTTCGCCGCTCATGGCGGCTCTTCATAATGGGGCTCTGGGTAATGTACTCGAGATGGATGATGTGGACAAACGCGCTGTTCTTCACGCCGCCCCCACCGTCATTCCAGCTGCGCTGGCCATGGCGGAATATGCTGATGCCGATGGTCGAGACCTGCTGGACGCCATCATCAAAGGATATGAAGCCACGATCCGGATTGGCCGGGCGGTTGGACCGGGACATTATGCGTTCTGGCATAACACGGCCACTTGTGGACCGTTCGGAGCGGCCATTGCGGCCTGTCATTTATTGGAGGGTAGTGATCCGGTTTCGGCCCTCGGTCTGGCCGGAACTCAGGCTGCAGGGCTCTGGCAAACGCGTCATGAAAGCGATTCTATGGCCAAACAGCTCCATGCAGGCCATGCCGCGCACGCCGGTGTTTTAGCGGCCATATTATCGGCACAGGGATTTCAGGGACCGCGTACAATCCTGGACGGAGAGCAGGGCTTTTTTGCTGCCATGTGTCCGGGCGCCAAACCAGAAGATGTGCTCGCAGATTACGGCGATAGCTGGCTACATCACCAGACAAGTTTTAAGCCTTATCCCGCCTGCCGGCATGCCCATCCCGTAATCGACGCATTAAGCATGGCAACAGAAAAGAATATTGATTTTTCGATGGGCGATATCGTTATAGAAACTTACGCAGACGCGATTAAATTTTGCGATCGACCTAGACCTTTAACCAAAATTGAAGCCATGTTCTCATTGCAACATATTGCTGCTGTGACCATTTTGAAGGGCGTGCCGACTTTGCACGATTTCACGGAAGACAGTATTTATGACCTGAAAATTTCAGAATTAAGGGATCGCATTATCGTAAAGGAGTCTGAACAATTCAATGACAAATACCCAATGCATTATGGTGCTAGCGTGAATGTTTCAGGCGATATTTCAGAGGTCCAAGATGCTCTGGGTGATCCGGAAAACCCGATTAACGAGAAACAGCTGATAGAGAAAATGAAATCACTTTTCGTTTACGCAGGTCTTGAAACGTACAGAGCGTCGACACTAGCCGTAAATGCTGCGTCCTTTCCGCTTGGGAACAATATTGGCAATTTTTCGGATGCACTGCCATGAGTGACGTTAGCCGTACCTTTTCACGCTATGCTTTGGGCGCGCACGATTTCCCGGAAAAGGCCATCCATTCCGCCAAAACTTTTATGCTCGACAGCTTAGGGGTTGGGATTGCGGGTTCCAAGGCTCCGTTTCAAACGTCTGTTATGAAGACTGTTTCCACCTGGGGTGATGGGGACATCGTTTCGCTCTGGGGCAATGGCAAAAAAGCACCAGTCGCCAGCGCGGCTTTTCTCAACGGATTTCAAATCCACGGTATGGAGTATGACTGCGTCCATGAGCCCGCTGTCGTCCACCCTTTAGCTACAATATTTTCAGCTTTATCGGCAGAGGCTGAAAGCAAAAATCTTTCCGGTCAGGCTCTGATGGAAGCCGTTATTGTTGCCGTTGATGTGGCGATTGAACTCGGTGTTGCCGTAACTTCACCATTGAAGTTTTTTCGCCCGGCAACGGCGGGATTGTTTGGCGCTACGCTGGGTATAGCGCGTCTTCGCGGGTTTGATGAAGCAACTGCTATGTCCGCTATGGGCTGCGCGCTCGCGCAATGCGCCGGGGTCATGCAGGCCCATGTAGAGGGCAAACCGACATTGCCGGTGCAAATCGCCGGCGCGGCGCGGGCTGCGGTCATCGCTTGTGACCTGGCGGAAAATGGATTGTTTGGTCCCGATAGTTCCCTCGAGGGCCCGTATGGCTATTTTGCCATGTTTGAATATGAGTCCGATGCGGAGTTGGCGGCTGAGCGGCTCGGGCAAATTCACCGGATAACCGAGGTGAGCTGGAAACCTTTCCCCACAGGTCGCGCGGCCCAGGGCGGAATTGTCCTGGTGCAAAAGCTCATCAAAAAAGGCGCAACTTTTGAAAATGTAGAGAGCCTGACATTATCGGGCCCTCCTATAATACCGCGGCTTGTCGAGCGGCCCATTCCGAAAAATATGACGGCTAATTACGCGCGCCTGTGTTTTCCTTATCTGGCTCCGATTGCGCTTAAACGAGGGACCATCAGCTTGTCTGATTTCACGCCTGCGGATTTGCATGATCCGGAGATTTACAAATTTGCAAAAAAAATTCGGGTGGAGACGAACCATATTGAGGATCCAGCCGCTTTTGTTCCGCAAACTTTAACGGCGCGCCTGAAGGACGGAATCGAGCTGACGGACAGCATCCATAAATTGTTTGGATCGCCGGTAGATCCCCTGACACGGGAACAACATCTCGAAAAATTTCGAAACTGTTTGACGTTTGGTTTGAGAGACATCAATGCAGCAGACACCGCAAACAGGCTCATTACCCTTATGGAAGGAATAGAGAAGCTGTCCGACGTATCGGAAATTTTCGAAATCGCAGCCGGTTAGAGGAAATGCACAAAACCTATTTCGATTGTATTGATGCGGAAGCTATGCGCGCGGATCATCCCATCGGGGATGAATTCATGACATTTGCGAAAAATGTTTCCCGCGACGAGTTGTTTGCGCGTCAGGACCGTTTGTTCCAACGCATGTTAAAGCTGGCCTGGAAAACCCCCTTTTATCAAAGGCTGTGGGGCGCGCAGGGGATTGAGCCGGGCGATATCATGGGCCTTGCTGACATTGATAAGCTCCCAACTTTTGATAAATCCGACATTATGGCGTCCATTGCCGCCAAGCCGCCTTTTGGCGATTTCGCCGGATTTGAAGCCTATGAGCCCAATGACAGACCGCCGGTTAAATTTCACACCACTTCCGGTACGACCGGACGTCCTCAAGTCTTGATATTCGGTCCGAAATCCAGAGAGGTGCAAAATCTGCTTCTGGCTCGTCTTTATCACATGCAGGGTATTGGGCGCGGGGATGTTGTACATTCTGTCTATGGCCACGGCCCGATTAATGGCGGGCATTATGTGCGCGAAGCTGTTACGCATTGGACGCAGGCGATATTTGTCTCCGCCGGGACCGGGGTTGAAACACGGTCCGTAAAACAGGTCCAAATGATGAAGGATTTTGGCGCAACCGTGATAGTCGGCTTTGCGGACTATATCAAGAAGCTCGCCAAAGTGGCGAGAGAGCACGGAATTGAACCTGGTGTCGACATTCCTGTGCGGATGATTTCGGGACATTTAGGGCGTGAAGATCGGGACCAGCTCTCGGAAATGTGGGGCGGAGCGCCTTGTTTTGATTGGTACGGTGTCGGCGATACAGGTTCTATCGCGGGCGAAGGTCCGGACCGGGACGGTATGTATGTCATGGAAGATGCTCAATATCTGGAAGTTTGCGATATCGAAACAGGGGAAACAGTTAAACCGGGCGAGTCCGGAGACATGGTTGTGACCTGCCTGTACAAAGATGATATTTACCCCATCATTCGTTTCAACACTCATGATGTCACAGCCGAACGCACCGGCAAGTCGAGTCTAGGTCTGAATTTTCGCCGTATTGAAGGCTTCCTCGGGCGTTCGGATAATATGGTCAAACTGCGCGGTATCAATATTTTCCCGCAGGCCATTGGGCCGCTAATGGAGGAACTCGACAGTTTCGGCGGCGAATTTTATTGTCAGGTCGATAGAGACGCTCAAGGCCGGGATGAAATGACGGTCGTAGCAGAGTGCAAAGTTGACCAACCCAATGGGCTGCAATCCCGCTATGAAACTCTGCTTAAGGAAAAACTCGGCCTCGGTATGAATGTCAAACTTGTACCTGTGGGTTCTACAGGTGATGTTACGCAAGTAGATGTCCGCCAGAAGCCCATCCGCCTTGTGGATACGCGGTTCTAGTGAGTGAAAAACTCAAACGCTGTCTCGACCGCATCCATGCCGATAACGGACGAATCAATGCGGTCTTGGACATTTACCAAGATGACCTTGACCACGGGAATGGACCGTTAGCGGGACGAATTTTTGGTGTGAAAGCCAATATCGCCGTCAGAGGCAAGGCGTGGCATGGCGGCATTAAAGCCTATGAAAACCAGATGGCTTCCAAAGACGCACGCGTAGTTAAGCGCCTACGCGAGGCCGGGGCGGTTATTCTGGCAGGTTTGAATATGGAAGAAGGCGCGCTCGGCGCGCAGACCGACAATCCGTTTTTTGGCAAAACCCATAACCCCTTAAAACAGGGTTTTACACCGGGCGGATCATCCGGCGGTAGCGCGGCGGCTGTGGCGGCAGGTTTTGTCGACATAGCTTTGGGAACAGACACGATGGGTAGCGTGCGCGTGCCTTCAGGATATTGTGGTCTCTGGGGGTTCAAACCGGGTCACGCCGAGGAAATGCTCGATGGGATTCTTCCATTGTCTCCAACACTGGATACGGTAGGCGTACATGGCCGAACATTGGATGACGTCGTTTTAGCGACCGAAGTTATAACCGGAACGTCATTTAGCGGCGGCCAGGCAAAAGAAATTTCTGTATTGGATTGGGGCGACAATGTGGAGTGCGAGCTTGCTGTGGCAGACACCTTTGCAGGATTTGCCGCAGAGAGGAACCTCACGCAATTTGTGGACCTCGGACCTTATAGCTATAGCCAGTCTCGCATGGCCGGATTGATCATCAGCGAAATTGAAGGGCTAGCCATTCACGAGCATCATATGGAAAACCAGCCCGAAGGATTTTCAGACCATTTCTCTGCTATGCTCAAATGGGCGGGCCGCCAACCGGAAGAGAAAATCAAGGCCGCCTATACGCACCAGATGCAAATTTTGGGAGCTGACTATGCAGATTTCATTCTTATGCCGACAACGCCGCAGACGGCCTTTAAATTCGGTAGTAAGGTTCCGGCCAATCAGGCGGATTTTACGGCTTTCGCTAATTTAGCCAATCGTCCCGCCATTTGCTTTCCTATCGGTGTGGCCGAAAACGGCTTGCCCATTTCGGCGCAGCTCGTTGGACAACCCGGCCAGGAAGCTGATTTAGTTGCAACGATAAAGACTTTAGGCTGCTGAGCTTACAGCTTCTATCAGCCGGTCTGGATCTAGCGAAAAGTCAGCGAAAGCCAAAGATCCATCCGGATTTATAACCACAAAATAGGGAGTTCCGCGCGTGCGATAATCCGTCATGAAGGTCGGATATTGGTCGCCGACCTTGGGGTCATGTCCAAAGGGAACTTTGAGATCATATTTTAACTGCATTTCGCGAATGCGGTCCTGCGAATTGCGCGGGTCATCGTCAAAAGCCGTATGAATGACGGCAAAACCGAAGTCTTTATCCGTCAGATTATCAACCAGTTTTTTCATAACCGGAAATCCGCGCGCATGGCACCCCGGACATTCCGCCTTGAAACAAAAGATGATTTTATAACCTTGTCCCAGTTCAGCCAGTTTTAGGGGTTCGCGTTCTTCGCCTTCGGCGTCTATCCAATAGGGAACACGAAGTTCTGGGGTTTGCGGTGTTTTCGGCAGGGTAATATAATTTTGCATGGCTCATGCTTATGGCAAAAGCCGATAGGCGGCGCATTTGACAATGTCGTGATATTTCAGCTGAAATCCGGCTTTCGTTTTTCCAGAAAAGCCCGGTAACCTTCATCGAAATCGTCACTGACAAAACCGTCTAAAAACCAGTCCATGGTTTTGGCAGTCTCGCCCGATTGACCGTTTTGATAAGCGGCAAACATCTTTTTGGTGATTATTGCGGATTGCGTCGACAAGGCTGCAAGTCCATTGGCGTAATTTATTACGCCCTCTTCAAGTTCATCCGGTTTGAACAATTTATTGATTAGCCCCATTTTTTCGGCCCGTTCGGCCTTGATGAGACGGGCGGAGAGCAGAATATCCTTGGCGTTGGGTATGCCCACTGTTTCGATGAGGCGCTGCACATCTGCAAAGGGATAGACGAGGCCAAGCTTGGCGGGCGTTATCGCGAATTTGGAGGTGTTGTCGGCAAAGCGGATATCACAGCACAGGGCCAATCCGCAGCCGCCACCCACACAGGCTCCTCTGATCATGGCAATCGTAGGAAGCGGAAATTGGGCCAATGAGGCAAAACCTGCCGCGATGTCTTCAGAAATTTTTCCGGACGTCTCGCGTGTGGCATATAGCGTTTCAAATTCGGAAATGTCAGCGCCTGACGCGAAATGGTCACCATCGCCGCGGACGATTAAGACCTTAATTCCAGATGAGTTTTCCGCCTCATTTAGGACTTTGGGCATGTCCGCCCACATCTGTGCATTCACCGCATTGCGGCGGGCAGGTTGGGAGATGACGAATTCATAAATCCCGTCTTCCAGTTTGTTAAGGTGCAGGTTTTCAGTTGGCATGTTCGGCAAAATCTTCCAAAATTAGGGGCGTTATTGTGTTGGCGATATAAGCTTTTTGCCGGAAAAAGCGCAACAGTCCATTGGCGCCCATTCGCGACAGGCCAAGGCCGGAGTTCTTAAACGCCTGTTTCCCGGCTTCGAAATATTGACCCGTAAGGGCTGCGTCCATAAGGCTGATAGCCCCTGCATTAATGTGTTGACCAATTTCTTTGGCTTCGTCGATGGAAGCTGCAAACACTCCGCCGGAGAGACCATACTCAGTATCATTGGCAAGTGTAATAGCCTCTTCAATATCCTTGTAGGCCATTACCGGCATGACGGGCCCAAACGTTTCTTTGTACATCACATCCATGTCGTGTGTGACATCAGCTATGACCGTCGGCTCCAGCCAATATCCGCCTCCATGCCGTAAAATTTTGCCGCCGGAGAGGATTTTTGCGCCTTTGTTGACTGCGTCGGAAATCTGTTCCTCTACAATTTCGGCCTGCCGGCCAAAGATAAACGGTCCGATGTCACCTGTCGCTATATCTGGCCAATTGAGTGAGGCAGCTTTGGCCTTGTTGGCCAGTTTTTTAGTGAAGCTGTCATAAGAAGACTGCGGTACATAAATGCGTTCAATACTCTGACAGGCCTGGCCGGTCGCCAGAACAGATGATCTCAGCGCCAGATCTGCGGCCTGTTCCAAGTCGGCAGACTTGGTAATAATCAGCGGGTCTTTGCCGCCGAGTTCCAGATTGGCCGGAATGAGGTTTTCGGCTGCCTGAACGGCCACTTTACGGCCCGTGGAAACCGACCCGGTAAAACAAACACAGTCGACCTCATCTATTAGCGCAGCGCCTGTCACTCCATCACCTTGAATGAATGTAATGATATTTTCCAGATCCGCTTCCGCGATTACGGGCTTTAGGCTTTCCGCAAAACGCGGCGTGACTTCGCTGGGCTTGATAATCACACAGCCGCCCGCCAACACAGCCGGTATGGCGTCGATGAAAGAGAGTGTAACTGGAAAATTCCAAGGGCTGATGATGCCCATGAGTGAATAAGGAACCCAGTCATTCAGATGTTTGAAATTGGGTTTAGAACGACCTTGAACCCAATCCTGCTTCGGAATCAATGAAGGCGCTAAGGATGCCCAAGCCCGCAAGTTGGCTATAACGCCCATGACTTCCAGCCGCGCAAGGCGGCGGCGTCCCGTATCCGTTTCAACAGCCGCGATAATCGACTTGGCGTGCTTTTCCAATATGTCTGCAAAACTTGAGATTTTTTCACAGCGTCCCGGCATTCCAAGCGATAGCCACTCTTTCTGGGCGTCTCGAGAATTACGGGCTAAAGAGGCAATTGCAGGCGAGTCCAGTGCCAAAATTTCGCAATCGACTTCGCCCGTTCGGGGGTTTTTAATTTTTAGAATCCGGCTCACGCATATTCCCTTCAATCACTTGCGCTTAGCTTATACTGTCTTCATAAATATGATTTAGGTCAACTGACCAGACGGCATACTCCATAAAGGGGAAAGTATGAGCAAAAGTCCCGGTATTTATAAGGCTTTATCCCTGCAAACAGAATGTAGGGCCGTTAACCAGTGCGCTGATAAGGCCGAAGCACGCCTTCTTATGAAGGCGAGTCTGGCGCGAATTCGTGGGCAATTGTTTTCGGCCAAGGCTTTCCATGGACCGGACTTAAAGCTGGTGTGCATGCCCGAATATTTCCTAACCAGTTTTCCAGCGGGCGAAACCGCAGAAGAATGGCGAGAAAAAGCCGCTGTGGAAAAGGACGGGGAAATTTACGCCGCTATTGGAAAACTGGCGTCTGATACGGGCCTATATCTGGGCGGCAATCTGTATGAAAGGGACCCGGCTTTCCCGAAACTTTATTTTCAGGCTTCGACGCTTTTTGCGCCAAACGGCGAGCTTATTCTACGCTATCGTCGGCTCATTTCCATGTACGGTCCATCTCCCTATGATGTACTGGATAAATATCTCGATACTTACGGCGTTGACAGCCTGTTTCCGGTGGCCGACACCGAGCTGGGCCGCATAGCTATGCTTGCCAGTGAGGAAATCCGTTATCCGGAAATCACGCGCATATTAGCCTGCAAAGGTGCCGAAGTTTTGCTTCATCCTTCCAGCGAAGCTGCCAGCACACTAATGTCACCAAAAAACATCGCCAAAATTGCGCGGGCTCAAGAAAACCAAATCTATGTAATTTCCGCCAATTCGGCATCAATAACAGGATCGGGCTTGGCGCCTCAATCGACGGATGGCCGATCTCAAATCGTGGACGATAGAGGGATTATTTTATCGGAAACACCCGGCGGAGAAAGCATTACGGCTTGCGCAGATATTGATATCGCTGCGCTGCGCTATCGACGCCGCCGTAACGGCATGTGGAATATGCTCGCCCGTCAACCCATGTCGCTCTACGCTGATGCATTCGCCACATTGGATTTTCATGGTGCCGGATCATTAGGCGATGGCTCCAATCCTCCTGGTAAAGACTTTTATAAAAAACGGCAGGATGCGGTTATAGAAAAACTCGTAAAACGGGGTGTGATTTAGGTTTTACAGCTAACCTTTGGCGTATTTTTCCATATTGGATCTAATTTCGTCCTGATCCCAAATAACGCCGCCCAAGAGCGCGCCGCAAGCCGGGACAAAGTGATGAACGGTTATAGTTTCATACATGTTTGAATTAATATAAGGATCGCCGCGCATTTTTTCCCAGGCCCCTTCTTCCGTGTCAGCCTCGACGATAAAGAAACTACCAACAATATCCCCCTCAGGTCCGTTCCGCATTGGTCCGGCGACGCGGTAAAAGGAGTTGGAGGCTTCTATGAAATCCAGATGCCCAAAGAGGTGCTCAGATCGGAGCGGCGCCGTTTTCGGACCATCCAGACATGTAAACATCCAGCTATTGGTTTTCATACGGGGTACACGTTTGGCTTTTTCAGGCATGGAGATCTCCTTGCAAAGTCTTTAAGATAAAAGGGCGCTGTTGTCGCCTGACTTATATCAAAAAGTAAAACAGGCCCTCGGCTAAGTAAACTAAAACAAGGGGAATAGTTTGGGGAATTACATCAAGCGCACAACCCTCATGGTCAGGGACATGGAGCGCGCGCTCGTTTTCTATAGAGAAGTTTTAGGCGCCAATATTTGGTTTGATCGCCCGTTTACGCTTTCAGGCGGTGGTCTGCCAATTGGAAAAAAGGGTGACAAGCTCCGACTGGTGATTGTTCAGTTCGAACATGACGAGATTGGTATGATCGGTCTCATGGAGTTTCTCGAGCCCCGAATTCCTGCACCGGATGTTACCTTTGATTTGGGATATGGCCGCCCTGTGTTTGTGGTTGTTCCGGAAGACGCGCAGGGGATTTATGACAGAGCAACAAAGCATGGATTTAAAACCCGCGGCGAGCCATATACATGGTCTACAACAGGTGCAAAAGGCGAAACCAAGCATTTCCTCTCAACATTTGTATGGGATGATGATGGGCATTTTTTCGAGTGTAATCAGGTAACTCATATTGACTGGCCTGAAGACAAGAATGGCTGACGTTAATCGACAATGGCGCGTTGGGGCCCGCCCTGTCGGCAGTCCTAAGCCGTCTGATTTTGTGTATCATGAATCTGCCATTCCGGAACCCGGTGAAGGGGAAGTTCTTCTTGAAACACTTTACTCTGGAATTGCGCCGGTGATGCGCATGTATATGCAAGGCAAATCGGCCGCGGGCGAAAAGCCTCTGGATATTGGCGACGTAATTCACGGCCGGGGAGTTGCGCGGATTATTAAGAGCCGCCATCCAAATTATTCCATCGGAGAAATTGTGCAAGGACAGCTTGGCTGGCAGACTTATAAGGTCAGCGGGCTAACTCCGGCTGAAAAATTTTTCCGCGTTCGGCATCACGATGTGGGGTATGCTTTATCGGTTCGGATGTTATCGATGACGGGATTAACGGCCCATTCTAGTTTCTTCGAACAAGGAAAACCCAAACAAGGAGAGCTCGTTCTTGTATCTGGCGCTGCCGGTGGTGTCGGTCATATGGTTGTACAAATGGCAAAAATCGCCGGCTGCCGCGTTATAGGCATTGCTGGTGGTCCTGAGAAATGCGGTATCGTCAAATCATTGGGAGCCGACGCGGTCATCGACTACAAGAATGAAAATGTAGCTGAACGCATTGCAGCTCTTAGTCCTGAAGGCCTTGATATTTATTACGATAATGTGGGCGGCGAAACCCTTATGGCGGCGCTGGATAATCTGGCTATGAATGCGCGAATCATTCTTTGCGGCTCAATTTCGGAATATGTAATGGCAGAACCGTTTGGGCCGACCAATTACACAAATTTACGCCGAGCCAACGCGACTATGCATGGTTATTTTGTCTACAATTACCTGGACATGTTTGAAGCCTGCAATGATCAACTGGCAGCTTGGGTTAAGTCTGGCCAGATGAAACCATTGGTGGATATCATCGACGGGTTTGAAAATATGCCAGAAGCGCTCATCGGCGTTTATGAAGGCACTAATATTGGCATGCGTTGTGTGAGAGTGAGTGATGAAACATAAAGTCCAGAATTCCTGTGTCGATAAGCATGATTATTCTCAACCCTTTATTCCTGTTCCCATATAGATAACTCCGATGACTGACACTCGCGCTTACATGATTATTTTGGCAAAAATTTCCGACCGGGAGAACTTTATAAAAGGTTATTCCAAAGCGACAGCTCCGCTGGTTAAAAAGTTTGGAGGGCGTTACATTATGCGTGGGCCGGGGGCCAAATTACTGGAAGGTCCAAAAGGCTATAATTGGGGTGAGGGAGCATCGGTCGCTATTTCAGAATGGCCCGATGAAGCAGCCATAAATGCGTTCTGGGAATCGGAAGAATATGCCAAAGCTAAAAAACTGCGAGAAGACATCTCCGAAGTTCAGGTGATGGTGATCACCGCTCCCAAGTTCACGCAGGACTAA
The DNA here is from genome assembly GCA_964418815.1 of uncultured Hellea sp. Taxonomy (GTDB): domain Bacteria; phylum Pseudomonadota; class Alphaproteobacteria; order Caulobacterales; family Maricaulaceae; genus JACOMS01. The sequence goes on along the minus strand of CAYQNQ010000004.1, from coordinate 34,088 downwards.
GCAAAGAGAGCGATATATGAAAAAATCTGTTTCATTGATTGCTGTATCCCTTCTTCTGGGATGTGCGCCGAGCCAGGCCCATGACGCGGATAGCGCCGAGGCGCAAATACTCCAGCGCGATTTCAAAAAAATGATGAAATGGTTTCCTGGACGCTATGACAACCAAGAACAGGTCTATTTCAATGATAATTTGAATGTGCCGGAGGAAGAGCGCCATGGCCGCATTCATCACATTTTCGCGCCGGTTGAGCTCGAGAATTTTCCAGGTACAACATTTTATATTCAGCAATATCAAAATGATGATCCGGCGGACGTTTATCGTCAGCGCATTTATAGTTTTGAGCCGGATTTTGAAGAAAACGCCATACGCTTGACCATATACATTCCAAAAGATGCCAAGGCTATTTTGAATGCCTATGAAGATCCGTCCAAGCTTGATGGCCTGACGCCATCGCAGTTTACCACCTATGACGGCTGTGATGTTTTCTGGAAGGCGCAGCTTGATCATTTTCATGGTTATATGAAAAAAGGCGCGTGCCAGGTTGAATCCAAACGCTCGGGCAAAACACTCATTATTGAAGATGACTTACAGCTTTCCGAATCCGCTATCTGGATACGTGATGAAGCCACGGATGCCAACGGCAATTATGTCTACGGCAACAAAGCCCGCATCCATCACAAGAACAATCGAGCGCGGCTCTTTAACTGCTGGGTCAGCCCGCGCAAAAACAATGAAGAATATGCTTTTTACAATGATATTTCTCTGCATGACCAGGGAGGCCGTGCGTGGATAAACGCGACAGGTGAACATCCGCGGGTGGGTCTGAAGCTCAGGAAGGTCGTTTGGCCTATGGGCAATAATCGAAACTCTTTGGTGCTTTACACATATCAGGGCGACGATGAGGATACGGCGGTTTCGTATGCGTGGACATCACCGGAAGAACCACGGATAGGCATAAATCTACGCTGGATACAGGCCAGCTGCACGGCCGGGGACGACACGATAAGCCCGGGCATCAACCTTAAAACAGGGAGCGGAAACTAATGAAACGATATCTTGCATCACTTGCCGCCATATTAATGGTCAGCACTAGTTGTTCGGCGCAGGAAGCCGAACCAATTAAACAGTCCATGAAGGGACCTGATCTACCGGCCAAACTGGATCTCGACACGCCGCGCGGCGCTATGCTGGCTATGCGCAAAGTCCAGTGTTCGCTGGTCGACAATGAACCGGTGACCTATTACTGGCATGGCCGGGCGTTTTCTCGGCGTATGGGCGAACGCGACAAACTGCTCTTTAATGTTGAAGGCATGAATGTACGGTCCTGCAAGTCGGTCAATGACCCTGAAAAAGGCGAGGGGTACAAGCTCGTGACCAGAGAAATTCTGCTCTACAAAGATACCAAGACGGGTAAAGTGCTGAGCACTTGGGAAAACCCTTGGACCGGCGAAGAGGTCGAAGTTCTGCATGTGGCCAATGACCCGGTAAATTCATCGGGATATGTGACAGGCCGCGACGGCAAGCCAGCGAAATTTGCTGGCGATATTCTGGGGGACCGGTTTCAGATGAGTTTCACCATACCGCTTTTTTATCCCAATCCGCTGGCCAGCGAATTTCAAAAGGAAATTGGCGGCACTTATCATGCCACAGAGATGTTCAATTTTCTGGGTAAAGTCGACGACCTGGTCGATACATCCAAGAATACGGCTGATGTGGCCGTTGGCTGGGCCCGCATGTCTGACTGGTTGCCCTGGATGAATATGCAGGGCCGTGACGGAATCATTTATATGCATACGGCCGGCCGAAAGCTGAACAGCTGGGACGAACTTTCTGATACGATGAAAGCGGAAATCCGGGACCATTATCCCGAATATACGTCGCCGCCAGATCCCGATGATAAACGTAAAAATGTAACGAGCTGGGAATATTATAAATCCGTTAAACACGGCGAGGTCGAGGCGCCCAAACGCTAGTCCGCTGGCGAACTAGTCTTCGAACTTTTGCTTCAAAACCGGCTTTGACTTTCCAGTAGAGCTTTCATCCTATCCTATTTCATGAAGTTAGTGACCTTCCCAGCTGTCGCTGATTTTGCGCTCATCCACCAAAGTCCGGGAGAAAAGCTCATCGTTTTTAAACCAGTGCCAAGTCCGGGCTCGTTTTTGCCCGCAATCGGAAATCTGGATCATTTCATATAGATAAAGATTTGGGTCTCCGGTTCGGGTCCAGTTCAATACTGTCGAGCGGCCATGTGTGTCCAAATCCAGGTCTGCAGCCCAGCCCTGGATAAAATCATTGTCCCACCAGAGGCGACCATCTCTTACGGTTGCCGGGAAGTCGCGGGTTTCAGTTTTCCCATCTTCCCAGGTATAAATGTTAGTTTGGTGATAAAGATGGGGCCCATCTTCCGGGAAACGGCAGACCAAACGAGAATGGTGTTCGTCAGTTTTATTGCCTTCAGCATCATAGTGCCGATAAGTGCCTTCCCAAATACCCTCATGCTTGGCCAATGTTGGCATTTGTTCTTTCAATGGATTTTTTGTTTCTAACGACATTGATATCTCCTTGTACCCTTGTTTTTAAGGGCAAAGAACATCATCGAATTGAGAATTCTCAAGAGCGAGGACTAAGCACCTCGGTGTTGAGTGAAATCGTCCCGACCGCCCAAGTCTCTAATCGCATCCATTTTTATCAAGCGGCAAGAATGAGAGTCTTTGAAATCCACAACACCTTGCTTCTTGAGGGCCGAAAATGCTCGGCTAACAGTTTCAATAGTCAGGCCCAGAAAATCAGCAATATCAAGGCGGGTCATGGGAAGCTCGATATATTCACTTTTTTCGCGAGGACCATCTGGGGAAAACCGGGCCTGGTTTGCGCGCAAATATAACAAAAATGATGCCACGCGCTCGACCGCAGACCGCTGCCCTATGGTGTAGACATGATCGTGTGCCGACTCCAAAATCCGTGTCAATACTAAACGAAATTTAGAAGCAAATCCGGGGGTTGTATCCAAAGCTCTTTCCAGAGCGGACCTCGGATAGGAAACAGCTGTCACCGGTGTTAGAGCTGTCGCCAAATTTGGATATCCCGGGGTCGAAGCGGCGCCCAAAATTTGCCTGGCCCCCAAAAAAGCCAATATTTGGCGCCGTCCGTCGCTGCCATTGCGGGCCAAGGCGACAGTGCCGTCAATTAAGTCGAAGAAATAGTCTGTTGAAGCACCCTCTGTCAGGAGATGTTCACCGGTTTCAAAATGCCGCTCGCGACCTTCGCTGAACAGAAATTCCAATTCAGAAGATGAATAGCCCTCGGCCATTTCGGCTAAATGTCCACGTCGTTGGGTCATTGGGCGAAAACTAGAAAGAATTTATACGCCAAGCAAGCGGAAAGCAGTATTTTCCGCTGACTCCATTGCGCCTTCCATACCCGTGTGCAGATGACTTAAATGTTCACCGCAAAAGTGCAGGCGACCCGCGGATTGTCCCATTTTTTCCGCCCATTTTTTGATCTGTCCTGGCGCCCAGTGCATGTAGGCGCCGCCGGCCAAAGAGTTCGATTTTGTCCATCTTTGAATTTTGTAGACATTTATTTTTCCGGCTTCCGGACGAACTTTGCTTATCCAGCTTTGAGCAATTTCAGAAATTTTCTCGTCTGTTTTTGGGTTTATGGCCGCGGCGCCGGTGCCGTTTATCCACATGCGCGCAAGTCCCGTCAATTCACCCTCCAAATTTCTATTAGCGAAGAGCCGCTCCATGGGTAGATCAGTCCACATATCGGCCGGAAGATTGTCTTTGTCCCAATAGGGGTATTCGACTTCGAAATGGACTTGCAAAATTTGAGTGTAGGGCAGGTAATTGATGGCTTCTTTATGCGCGTTCGTGAGAGGCGCTTTAGCCTTAACATGCCTGAGAGCGCCAAAGGGCAGGGAACAAATACAGTCAGCGGCTCTGAATTTTTTGCCCGCGCGGGTTTCAATGCTGACCCCCTGATCATCCGCGTGGATATTGCTGACTATTTGACCCTTTTTTACGTTTAGTTCGGCGGCCATTGCGTTCATTAGGATTTGAGCGCCGCCGGGGACATAGACGCTTGGCCCCATATTGCGAGATTGATTGTAAAGATAAAGCGTACGGTAGACATTCATGATGGAGTAGGACTCGAGGGAATTGGCATTAAGAGCCTGATCCACATGAACCAGCGCAGCCTTGTCAAAGCCTTGTGCGGATAAAAATGCTTTCGCGGATATATCATAATTTGCAAAGTCATTACTCCGCCAATCTCCGGCATAGCCAAACGGATTACTCTGTCCGGCTAACCGAAATAGAGCCCCGCCTGGGCTGCCGCCTTTGAATGGCTCGGGCAGAGGATGGGCCCCAAATTTTTTCCAATCGCCGGGAGAAAATGTTTGCCCTTTGTAATGATAGGCGGTTTGACGGGCGCCGCCCGCAGATTCGGTCAGCTTAATGCCAAGAGTGGTAGCTCTGTCAATAATTCGGGCATAGCTTGCGCCGATTTGCTCGCCGCCGCCTTCCGTGTAATGTCCATTGTGATAAATCGTCTGCATGCGTCCGCCAACACGGTCGGAGCCCTCCAGAACAAGAACATCTTTTCCTTCGGAGGCCAGTAGGTAGGCTGCGTAGAGACCTGATAATCCGGCGCCCAAGACAATGACTTCGGCATCATATTTTTTGCTCGAGGGTTTGCACGATGCGGCGAGGCCGGAAGCGGTAATTCCGGCCAAAACGGTTCGCCGGTTTATCCGATTGTTATAGGTCAAATATTATCTCTCGCCATTTGGTCATTTCCTTTTTAGAATAAACCATAAAAATGGGGAATAGCATGAATGATTTATCGCAATCTAAGTCTCAGTCCAATGGCGAATGGGCAAATGGATGGCCTATTGTTCTGGCAGCACTTGTCGGCATAGCTCTATGCCTTAGTCCTTTGCCTTACTGGGCTCTGATTGTCATTGGGTCTGAACTGACCAATGAATTCGGTTGGGACCCCAATGTCCGTAATGGTGGGTTTCTTTACATGACGGCCGGGGTTTTGATTGGAGCGCCGCTTGCAGGGCAATTGGTCGACCGTTTTGGGGCGCGAAATGTTCTCTTGCCTTCAATTGTCTTTTTGTCGCTGGGTGTCTGCGCGTTCTCGAGAATGACAGCCGATCCAACTGTTTTCTATACGATATTCTTTTTTACAGCCTTTTTGGGATCTGGGACTTTACCGATTACTTGGACAAAAGCCATCGTCAATAATTTTGACAAACATAGAGGCTTGGCATTGGGAATTGCGCTGACTGGAACCGGGTTGTTTGGTTTTTTGGCGCCCAGTTACATTCAGTCATTCATAGACAATTCCGGATGGCGGTCAGCTTATATCGCTGTCGGCATTTTACCGATGATTTTATCTTTGCCCATGGCATTTTTTCTGTTTCGTGACAAAAAAGAAGATCGCGCAATAGCCGAAGCCGGTAAAAATTCGGCGGGTCTGATTACAATTCTCGTCGGTATTGCTGTCGCTTTGGCGCTATTCTTCAGCACGATTTACACTATTAAAACCTATGGGGTGATTAAACTCATTTATCTTATGGCCACGTTCCTGGCGCTTTACGTGGTTTATGTTTATTGGATGGAAGGGCGAAAGCCCGAGAAGGATGCGGACCTTCCGGGATTGACGGTTAGAGAAACCCTGCATGATTACCGTTTCTGGATAATATTCATTGCGTTTATGATTTTGGGTGGGGTCGTATCCGGATTGATCGCAAACTCCAAAAATATTTTAGAACTCAAATCATATACGCCTGCCCAAGCCACCGGGTATTTCACGGGGGCAGGACTTATAGGCTTGTCGACTCTCATGGGCCGATTGCTCGGCGGTATTCTGGTAGATCGAATTTGGGCACCAATGGTTGCTTTTGTATTTATGACGATTCCGGTATTTGGCTGTTTTATCCTTATGCAGGATTACGGTATGGCTGCCAATGCAGTTGCCCTGATCCTTATAGGTCTGGCGGCCGGGGTTGAATTTGATCTCATGGCGTTTTTTACGTCACGTTATTTCGGAATGCGATCATATGGACGGATTTACGGGCTTGTATATGCAGCTTTTGGCTTGGGCTCCGGGACTTCACCCATTATTTTTAGCCTTTTGGCCGGTAAGGGAATGACCAATTTTGACGTAAGTTTGAAATATGCAGCCAT
>CAYQNQ010000004.1:23328-27790 GCA_964418815.1 uncultured Hellea sp. | reverse complement strand
GAAGTTTTTAAAAAATAGAGCGCAAACATAATTCCCAGCAATATGGCCGGATTGAATAAAGCCATCCATTTGGGGAATGCCGTTTTTCCGGTCAGGATTAGTTTTATCCAGATTATAGACACCAGAACCATCGCAACACGCAAAACATTGACGAAAGGTTCGTTATGCTCTGAAAAAGTGGCCAGCAATTCTTTTAGGTTTTGACCTGCCGCGATTTCGTGAACTGTGGTTGCCAGAAAAAACCTTTGCCCAATCCAGGCTGCGCCGACTGCAAATGCATAGGCTCCGATCAGAAAAAAGAGTTTGGCCTGTTTGGGGCCTGCGGGTTCAAGTTTTTTGGAAAGAAACCAATATCCCAATATGTAAAGCGGCGCCGCAAGAACCGTTAAAAAATGCCCAAAAGAAAGACGCCCTGCAGAAACTTCATTGAAATAAAGATATTCCGTCATATCGGTGATGTCGCTGTTTGGAGCGAACTGCATTGAAAATTCGCCAATACCCACAAGGAGGGCACCTAAACATCCGGCAATTCCGGCTAAAGTCAGGAATTTTGAATTCGACTCCATACGTGACCTATCGGCTTTCAATGTTTAACAGCGTGCCGTTTTCCGGCGCTGTAATAGTTTTGAGCTCTCCGTTCTGGAACTGGACGGAAACAGATGTCACAGTTTCATTGGTTCCGATTCCAAAGATCATATCTCTTCCCTGATCTGAACCCAATCCCTGAGACGTGATGAACTGCTTGTATTGTTTTTGGCCGTCCGATGTTTCCACGGTCACGCGGGCGCCAAGAGAGCGGGCATTATTGGGCAGCCGGACTTTGATGTGGTTTCTGTCTCCGCCCTTATTGATATAGGCCAGAGACGGCCCGTCTAAATTGGCCCAGACAAGATCTGGCCAGCCATCTTCGTTAAAGTCGGAGACAACGGGCGCAATACCAAATAATCTATTTTTGGCACCTGCTGCTTTTTCGACGGGCTTAAACCGATCCCCATAATTTTGCAGAATTTTACCGGGATATTTAGCTAAAAGCGAATTTGCCGGGAAACGCGCATAATTTTGAGCGGCCAATAGGTCTTCTTTGCCGTCCAAATTCATGTCGGCCATGACCGTGCCCCAGCCAAAGCCATATCTGGCCGCGTTCATTTCAGTTGAAACGTCAGAGAAGTTTAAGTTTCCGTCATTATGAAAAAGCATATAAGCGGGGTTGAACGTATCATCGCTTTCAAGGTCTCCGCGTAAAATGGAGGGCGGAAGCGTATAACCCACATTTGAAAAATAGAGATCGAGCAGACCGTCATTGTCGTAATCTCCGACTCCAACACCCATGGGATAGGAAAAGACCGACGGATTTTTTATGGGGGTGAATGTTAGATCCCCGTTATTCTGATACATTTCTACCCGGCCCGTATCCTGAGCGATGACCAGATCGCTATCATTATCATTGTCCAGATCCGCAAAAACGCCTAAAAACGTATTATGCTGGCGCCAGACACCGGCTTCTTTTGATATGTCCTGCCAAGCGCCGTTTCCGCCGTTCAGGAATAGATAACTATACCCTCCATAATTATCGGCAAATATGGTTTCGCCTTCGACGAGGCCGATTTTAATGTATCCTGCGACATACATATCGGCCAAACCGTCCTGATTGATATCGCCAAAACCAATCGATAACGGGGTCGTATTATCTGCCAGATTAAGGCTCAGTTTTTGGCTTCCAAATTTTCCGTTTTTATTTTCGTGAAACCAGACGCCACTTTCTCGCGCAGTAAACAAGTCGACGTCTCCGTCATTGTCGATGTCCATTGTAGCCGCGCCATGCGTGGCATCCTCAGTCTCCTTTTTTATCGTCAATGGAAGTTTTGAAAACTTGCCGTTAGCAAATTCGAAAAACTGATCTTCCTGTTTATCACCGCCGCCAAGAAACAATTCATCCCTTCCATCACCATTAATATCAATGGCCGCACTTGCCAGAAAAGGGAGAGATGTTTCCAGTTCAGCTTCATGAGCAAATGGAAGGTCAACAGCTTCAAAAGCCAAATCAGTCTCGCCTTGCGGTCCCTTTTCTGCTTGCCAATATCTGAGCGCAGCAAAGAGGAGCAAAATCAATCCGATTATTATGACGACACCCCAAAACAAAAAACGACGCCAACGGGGTTTTTTTTGTTCGGCTGAAGACATGATTTTCCCTACCCGGTTATGAATTTATAATTATAAATTTATTCGTTTCGTTGAACGCAAAACGTCGCCTGCAATGAAACATGTCGTCAGCTGTTCGTAAAGGGATAACTAGTGGGCTTTGTCAACCAAACAGGATTCAGCTCGCCCGTAAATTCATTGATTTCGTGAGTTTAAGCGAAGGCCGAATAATTTTATCCGGCTCTTTTCCATTGTTGCTGTAGGACTTGATCAAAAGCATCTAAAATGTCTTTACGCCGCACCGGCTTGGCGATTGTCCCGTTCATACCGATGTTTCGGCAGATGGTCTTCTGTTGATAGTCTGGGTCAGCTGTGAGCGCGATAATCGCCACATTGGCCCAAGGTTTGCCGCTCTCGCGAATTTCCATGGTCGCTTCGATGCCGTTCATAATCGGCATGTGAATATCCATTAGGACGACGTCATAATGTGTTGACCCGAGAGATTGCAGGGCTTCAACCCCGTTTCCGGCGAAACTGAGATTGGTGACTTTCTTCCCAATCAATCTCTGAACGACGCGCTGATTGACCAGGTTATCTTCGACGCACAATACAGACAAGCCGCTAAAGGCATCTGTAGGCGGTCTTAGTCCAGCTCCATCGACCTGGTTCATTTTGTCGATGAGCTCGCCTGTGCTTACGTCAGGTTTCGCTGTTTTTTCTGCAGCCGGGACTTGTGCCGGCGGTGGAATAGAAATTGAGGCTGGAGGACTTGCAGTTTCTGCGCGGGTTTCAAGAGGTGGAACCGGAACGGATACTTCAAGGACGTTCGGCTGTTGCTCCGGGGCGATAGCAGGCGCTTTTTGAGGAATTATCATCGCAAAAGTTGTGCCTTCGCCTTTTTTAGATTTAACGCGAAGAGTTCCGCCCATTAATTCCGCCATTTGTTTGGCTATGCTGACCCCCAGACCTGTGCCGCCATATTTCCGGGAGATGGTATCATCAGCCTGCACAAAGGGTTTGAAAACAGCGTCCGTTTCCGCTTCGTTCATGCCGATCCCCGTATCCTTGACGGCGAATACAAGATGATTTTGCCCGCTCAATGTGACGGGACGCAGGACTATATCTATGCGGCCTTGATCGGTAAATTTGATGGCGTTTGAAAGGAGGTTGTTCAAGCATTGCTGTATACGAAAACTATCCAAATCCGCGAGTTCCGGTGTTTTATCATCAATATGGGTTTTCAAAATAAGACCTTTGTTGGAAGCCTGAGGTTTCCAGAGCTTTTCGCAGGATTCTATAATGTTTCTGGGGTCTTCGGATTCGTAACTGGCTTCCATTTTGTTCGATAGTAGTTTGGAGTGGTCTAGGGTTTTAGACAGCAGTTTATGCAATCCATCCGCCGCCTGCTCTATATCGTCAATAACGCCTCTAACGTCATCCGTTAATTCTTCATCTTGAAGACTGTCGGCCATTCCAATAATGGCATTGAGGGGGGTTCGTATTTCGTGGCTCATCCGCGCCAAGAATTCACTTTTGGCTGAAGAGGCCCTTTCAGCCCGGATCAAATTGTCCTTTTGAGCCAACTCTTCCGTAATATCTCGATTGAACGCCGTCACGCCTACAAGCGATCCATCCGCACCATATTCTAAAGCCCCTAAACTCTGTTGCCAGACTGCGCCTTCATTTTCGAGAACAATTCGGTAAGTTATATCAAATGGCCGGTTTCCATCCATGATTTCCTGCCAGGATCGAACAATTTCGGTCATGTCGTCCCTGTGAATAATCGAGAATAATCCATTGCTTTGGATGCGCTCAAATTCTCCCGGTGTTAAGCGATCGAGAAGTGACTGGCTGTAAGTATATTTGCCTGTTGTGTAGTTTAACGACCAATACCCAGCATTGGCTGCCTTCATAGCCATGTCCAGTAGACGCTTTTGCTTTTTGCTTTCAGTGATGTCCCGTACGCCGCTAATAAATTCGCCGTCTTCGGTAAACCAGCTTTTTATTTGAATGTGCCGGCCATCATTGGTTCGGGCAAGCGTTTTAATCCACTTCTGGTTATTGGAGGCCCGCCCTTTTTCAATAAGTTTTGGCAGAAAATCGGCGCCAATAGAATTATCCTCTTCCGCATCTGAAAGTTCAAAGCGGGCGAGAGCCTCTATAATGTCCATGCCTATTACATCGACATCTTCTGGAAACTTCAAAATGTCTAAAAAGGTTTGATTAATGGCGCGGATTTTGTTGTCCGCATTGACATAAAAGTAGCCGACAGATTCGGCATTGGCCATCATCAGGGCCAGCTTGTCCTGTAAACCCGGAACGG
>CAYQNQ010000004.1:18525-23228 GCA_964418815.1 uncultured Hellea sp. | reverse complement strand
CCAAGGCCGATGGCGAGCTTTTGTGCGGGCTGATCATGTGTCTGTCCGGAACGGGACACCATTTTAGCGATGGTGAAATAGCGCGTGTCATCAGGGAGTTCGACGATTTGTGTGTGAACCTGTCCTGGGTCCTGAAAGCACTGATGGATATTCCACAAAGGGCAGGCGCCGCCATGGGCCGAGAAGTGAAACCTGCCTGAGGTAAAGCGCTTGGACACATTGCCGGCCACATCTATGCGCACAAAGAAAAAGGGAATACCGCGGGCATCCGGGCGCTGCATAGTGGTTAAGCGGTGCGCGACTTGTTCGAAACTTGTGCCGTAGCGGGCGGAGAGTAAGTCGATATCGTAACGCGTGTTCTCCGCGTCCTTGATAAACCGCCCATAGGGCATCAGCACAGCAGCGGCGAAATAATTGGCCAGACTGGTCCGGGCCAGACCCTCGGCTTCGCGGCCGGGGAGTTTGGCCTTTTCAATGATCTCGTTAATAAGACCGCGATGTTCCAGAAGCCCGATTTGAAAAGCCAGCTGAAACCGCCGTCCAGACCGCCGAAGAAGCTCAGATAGATTGATACGTTTAGAATGTTGATCAAAATAGCGCAGCATTTTAGGCATGATGTCCATAGGAACGATACGCACACGGATGTCGTGTTTTTCCTTCAGCCGGTCCGTAAGGGCGGCGTGGGGCTCGTTGCGATGCAGGTCAAGCTCTTTTGAGAGCTGCTCAGCCTGCGCATCCAGATCCGCAAAGTAGTTACGGGCCCCGTGGATAAACCGCCTGACCGCCTCGACCGCCTCGGCGCTTTCCCCTAAAAGCTCGACCTTTTCCCGGTCGGCCGCCATGTCGACTGTACGGCGGCCAAGTTCTCTGTGTTTTTGGTAGACATGGAGCAGGGCGCGGGCCGCATCCGGGCTGGCCCCGACAAAATCCTCCGCCTCATTCTTGGAGACTGTCATGCCCCTGAATAGCGGGTCCCGCAGGACGTCATAGACTTCGGCCACCAGATGGGCATCGCCTTGTCCTGTAAATTCTGCGATATCAAAGTCATAGAGCTCCGCCATGCGCACCAGCACTTTGGCGCTCATAGCTCGCTGGTTTCGTTCCAGTAAATTTATATAGCTGGTTGATATACCAAGGTCTTCTGCCATGCGAGCCTGTGTCAAACCCATTGCTGTACGCAATCTTCGTAAGCGTGGGCCGATAAGTAGTTTTTCGCTTTTACTCACGGTTTATTTACTCCGGTATGTTAGAAATATTTACAATATATACAAAAAAACTGGTGAATTGTTTACATATTTTACAAAAATACCTAACTGGTTGCAAGTGTTAATGGACTTTGCATGAATTTTGTAAATATTGTGAAAATAGATTCTTTACATACGGAGTTGTGCCATGAATGCACAGGCAGACGCAAAGACAAAAACAGTCCCAAGACACCGGACATTGGCCAAAGTGGCCAAACCTCTTGGGGAACGCTACGGCGAGGTGTTGACACCTGATGCGCTATTGTTTTTGGCGGATCTGGAGCGCCGTTTTGGTCCACAGCGCCGTATCTTGCTGGAAAACCGCCGGCTTATGCAGGAGCGCTATGATGATGGTGAACTGCCATCACAGCCTTTAGAAACAGCTCACGTCCGAAATTCCGTCTGGGAAGTAGCGCCTTGCCCGCCAGCGCTTCAGGACCGCCGCGTTGAGATAACCGGTCCTGTTGACCGGAAAATGATGATCAATGCGCTGAATTCCGGCGCAAAAATGTTCATGGCTGATTTTGAAGACGCTTCCTCTCCGACCTTCGCCAATATGATTGAGGGTCAGGTCAATATGATGGATTACGCCCGTGATACGCTGTCTCTAAAAACAGAAAAAAAATCCTATGAGCTTGGCGACAATCTGGCGACCATGCTGGTTCGGCCTCGAGGCTGGCATCTGGAAGAGCGCGGCATAACCGTAGACGGCAAACCAATGTCCGCCTCGCTCGTCGATTTCGGACTGCATATTTTCCACAATGGCAAACTGTTGGCCGATAGCCATCGGGGCCCCTTTTATTACCTGCCGAAAATGGAAAACTATCAGGAAGCTCGCCTTTGGAATGATGTTTTCAATTTTGCGCAGGTGTTTGTCGGAATTCCCCACGGCACTATCAAAACAACCGTTTTAATCGAGACATTGCCCGCGGCCTTCCAGATGGAAGAAATCCTTTACGTTTTACGCCATCACATTACGGGTCTGAACTGCGGGCGCTGGGACTATATTTTCAGTTATATCAAAACATTGAGGAACCATAAGCAATTCCTTCTTCCTGAACGCGCTCAGGTAGGCATGGACCGCGCTTTTCTCAAAGCCTATTCCGAACGCCTTGTTGAGGTCTGTCACAAGCGCCGAGCCCACGCCATGGGCGGTATGGCCGCGCAAATCCCGGTCAAAAATAATCCAGAAGCCAATGAAGCGGCTTTTGCCAAAGTGCGCGCCGACAAATTGCGCGAAGCCAAAGGCGGTCATGACGGAACATGGGTGGCTCACCCGGATCTTGTCGCGGTGGCGATGGAGGTGTTTGACGCGGAAATGCCGTCCAAGCACCAGATCCACAAGAAACGCGTTTATGCCCGTATCTCAGACGAAGCTATGCTCAAGCCTCATAGCGGCACGATTACCGAATCCGGAATTCGCACCAATATTTCTGTCGGCGTTCAATATACGGCGGCTTGGCTATGCGGCCGCGGCGCTGTTCCTATCCATAATTTGATGGAGGATGCGGCCACAGCAGAGATTTCAAGGACCCAAATCTGGCAGTGGCTTAGGCACAAAGCGACAGCACTAATGGCTGACGGCTCGTCGGCAAAAGTGAATTCCGACTTAATCGACCGGCTGTTCAAAGAAGAGCTTGCGTCTTTGAAAGAAGAGATGGGCTCGGAAGCCTATATTGCGGGCCGCGTCCCTGAAGCTGCCAAAATTTTCGAAAAGGCATCGACCGCTGTCGACTTGCCTGAATTTCTAACCCTTCCTGCTTACGACATATTGGAGAAATAATATGACACGTCCAACTTACAACGAGACTATGGCTCAGCTTGAGGCTCGCTACCCTAATGGCGCGCCCGGCGGTGTAAGCCTTGAAGATTTAGCGCAGTTAAAGCTGCAAAACACTTACTCCACACATTTGGACGTGGCCCGGGACATGGCCACTTTAATGCGCAAGGACATGGCAGAATATGATGCCGATAGCTCCAAGTTCACACAAAGTCTCGGCTGTTGGTCCGGCTTTCACGCCATGCAAATGATGCGGGCAATCAAACGCCAAAAAGGCACACTTGACAAAGCTTACGTTTATCTTTCCGGATGGATGGTTGCCGGTCTGCGCAACCGTTTCGGTCATTTACCGGATCAGTCCATGCACGAGAAAACAGCTGTCGTTGATTTGATTGAAGAAATTTACACCTCTCTGCGTCAGGCTGATGAAGTGACACTCAATGATCTTTTCAATGAGCTGAAAACCACAGACGACCGCGATGCTGTTATCGCGAAAATTGACGCCCACGAAAGCTATGTGCGTCCGATTATTGCCGATATTGATGCGGGTTTCGGAAATGTTCATGCCACCTATCTGCTGGCCAAAGAGATGATCAAGGCGGGTGCTTGCTGTATCCAGATTGAAAATCAGGTCTCAGATGCCAAGCAGTGTGGTCACCAGGACGGCAAAGTGACGGTTCCGCGTGAGGACTTTGTTGAAAAGCTACGCGCCGTACGTATGGCCTTTGAAGAGCTGGGCGTTGATGACGGCGTTATTGTCGCCCGTACCGACAGTCTAGGCGCTGGCCTAACCCAAAAAATACCGGTTTCTCGTGAAACCGGCGATCATGCTGCGGAGTATACAAAATGGCTCGATACCACTCCCGTATCTGATATCAACAAATTGGGTGAAGGCGAAATTGCTATTCAGCTTGATGGACAGTTGGTTAAGCCAACACGTCTGCCTAATGGCCTCTATAAGTTCCGGGCTGACACGGGCGAAGACCGGGTTGTTGAGGATTGTATCGCTTCTCTTACTGATGGCGGTGCCGACCTTCTCTGGATCGAAACGGCGACGCCAAATGTCAAGAAAATCGCTGGCATGGTAAACCGCATCAAAGAAGTCGTGCCCAATGCAAAGCTGACTTATAACAACTCACCCAGCTTTAACTGGACTCTGAACCTGCGCAAGCAGGTCCGCGAAGACTGGATTGCCGAAGGTAAAATCCACGAAAGCTCGTACCCCGAAGGCGAGCTTATGTCCGCCCGGTTTGATAATGACCCGCTTGGGATTGAAGCCGATGCCCGACTTCAGGCGTTCCAGACGGATATCTCTCGCGAAGCCGGTGTCTTTCACAACCTGATTACGCTCCCGACTTTCCATGGGACTGCCAAGCTCATGAATGATCTGTCTGAAGGTTACTTTGGAGATTTGAAAATGCTGGCCTATGTCAAAAATATTCAGCGCGAAGAAATCCGAACAAATGTTTCCGCCGTGAAACACCAGCACGAAGTTGGGTCGGATCTCGGAGATACATTTAAAGAAATGACTGGTGGTGATCGTGCATTGAAAGCCGGCGGCGCCCATAACACCATGAATCAATTTGCCAATGTGGCATAAGAGTTAGCCGCCCCAGTATCTCCACATTTCCGGGGCGGCGCCCCATAATTTATATAAATTCTCTCGACTTACCCGGCTT
>CAYQNQ010000004.1:0-18425 GCA_964418815.1 uncultured Hellea sp. | reverse complement strand
TTATTGAGCCAGGAAACTTCGTCGCCGGTTAGCATGTCTTTGTTGATCAGGCCTTTGTGGATAGGCGCCAGTGTCACATACTCAAAACCGTGCATCGGCCGTTCGCCGCCTTTAATGGGCATAGCCTCAGTGACATATTGCAGATTTTCAATCCGGATGCCGTATTCACCGTCTTTATAAAAGCCTGGTTCGTTAGACACAATCATACCGGGCTTGAGTTCGACGGTGTTGGGCGCTTTTGAAATGCGCTGCGGGCCTTCATGGACACCCAGAAAAACGCCAACGCCGTGTCCGGTTCCGTGGTCGTAATCAAAGCCTTGCGCCCAAAGCGCCATGCGGGCGAGAGCGTCAAGATTGGATCCCGTCGTGCCTTTTGGGAAGCGCACGACTGATAAGGCGATATGCCCTTTGAGAACCAGCGTATTCATACGTTTCATATCCTCGGTGGGCCTGCCGATAGGGACGGTTCGGGTGATATCCGTTGTGCCGTCATCATATTGCCCGCCGCTATCCACCAGATAGAGGTCGCCTTTGGACAGCTTATTTACGGTCGCTTTGGAGACCCGGTAATGACAAAGCGCACCATTGGAGCCGGCGCCGGAAATGGTCTCAAATGACAAATCGCGAAGAACACCGGTTTCATGGCGGAGCTTTTCCAAAACTTGGGCCGCCTGAATTTCATCATAGGTCCCGTTTTGCGCCTCCGTGTCCAGCCAATGCAGAAATTTGGTAATGACAGCGCCGTCTCGCTTGTGGGCTTCAGTCGTGCCGGAAATTTCCGCCTTGTTCTTGGAGGCTTTGGGAATGGCGACGGGATCTTGAGCTTTGATAACTTCGGCCGCGGCGTCTTTTAACTGACCAAAATACCAGGCTGAACTTGTCGATGGATCTGCCATGACTTTTTGGCCGGCTAAATCCTGAATGCCCTCAACCAAAGAACTTTCATTGTGAATAGTGACCGCATTCCCGAGATGCGTCCTGACTTTGTCAGACATTTTTTCCGGCTTGATAAATAGATCCACATGTCCATCGGCTTTGATGATGGCGGTGGAAAGAGGCAAAGGCGTGCACATGACGTCTCCGCCGCGAATGTTTAGCAGCCAAGCGATTGAGGCCGGGGCTGTAATCAGCGCGGCGTCTGCCTTTTTCGCGGCTATCGCCTCGCCAATCCGCGTTCTTTTGCTTTCATGGCTTTCGCCCGCAAGTTCAACCGGCTGAATGATGACAGGCGTGACGGGTTCGTCTGGTCGATCGGTCCAGGCCTCATCGATGGGATTTTTATCTACGGGGTATAATTCGCCGCCGGCCAGCTCAATAGCATCGCCCAGTGCTTTTAAGGCCGCCGGGCTATGCAGGCGCGGATCGTAGCCGATTTTATTCCCTGAACTCACATTTTTCTTGAGCCAGCTTGTTTGGCCCCGGTCTTCGACGCGCTGATATTCGTAAAGACTTTCATCGACCTGGGATCGGACCTGGATCACATAGCGGCCATCAATAAACATGGCAGCTTTATCCGTCAAAACCACCGCCGCACCGGCTGACCCGGTAAAACCGGTGGCCCACATTAGCCGTTCATTGCAATCGGGCAAATATTCGTTCTGATACTCGTCCTCATGGGGGATTAAAAAGCCATCAAGACCGGCCTTAGACATGGCTTTGCGAAGTTTCGGGAGATTTTCCCGTCCATATTCCGGTCCGCCCTGGACCTCAAAATTTTGTATCATTTTCATGTGCTGATCCTGTCGTGTTACTAGAGAATCTAATTCATGTCCGTTTCGGCTACAAGCTCATCTCAATTATTTTAAGTGTACAATCTTGCCCATAGTGAAAGCTATGGTTAAGACGCGGCTTATGAAAAAACAAATATTTGCGCTGACATGTGCCTTTGCCTTGACCTTAGTGGGTTGCGGCGAAACCGGGGAAGGAAACAAAATAGACGGTGAAGGTAAATCCAGTAAACTTGCTTTTGCGTCGACTTACGTGCCGTTTCCATCCACAACCACCCTTATAACAAATGCCTATATTATACTGGGCAATGGCGAGGCCATAGAAAATGGATCGGTTCTCATCAAAGATGGACGAATTTCTGCCATTGGAGACACGGCTATTGACGGAGATTTCGATAATGAAATCGATGCGGGAGGCCGTTATGTTACGCCCGGTATCATTGATATTCACTCCCACCTGGGTGACTATCCATCACCATCGGTAAATGCTCATAATGACGGCAATGAAATCACCGGGCCCGTGACGGCTGAGGTTTTTGCTGAGCATGGAATATGGCCTCAGGATCCCGGATTTGACGAAGCGCTAGCCGGAGGTATCACAACACTTCACGTATTGCCCGGCTCTGCCAATTTGTTTGGCGGACGAGGCGTTACCCTCAGAAATGTTCCTTCGCGTTCTGTACAAGGCATGAAATTTCCAGATGCGCCCTATACGCTGAAAATGGCCTGCGGTGAAAATCCTAAAAGGGTTTATGGTCAAAAAGGCGGACCGGGTTCGCGTATGGGTAATGTCGCCGGATACCGCAAACAATGGATCAAAGCCCAGGAATATAAAAAGAAACTCGACGCTGGTGATGGGGTTAAGCGGGATTTGAGAATGGAAACTCTGGCAGGTGTTTTGTCCGGTGAGATTTTGGTGCAAATGCATTGCTACCGCGCGGACGAAATGGTTCAGCTTTTGGATGTGGCCAAAGAGTTTGATTACAAAATCACGACATTTCACCATGCTATCGAAGCTTATAAAATCGGGGATATCCTGAAAGAACACGGAACCTGCGCGGCCATGTGGGCAGATTGGTACGGCTTTAAAATGGAAGCCTATGACACCATTCAGGAAAACGTACCCTTCGTGCACGCTCAGGGTGCCTGCGCCATGATCCATTCGGATAGCGATATGGCTATTCAGCGCCTCAATCAGGAAGTAGCCAAAACCTGGGCCAATGGTAACCGGGCCGGGCTGGACATTTCAGAAGCGGAAGCCTGGAAATGGCTAACGCTTAATCCAGCCATTGGACTGGGTATAGAGGACGAAACTGGAACGTTGGAAAAAGGCAAACGGGCCGATTTGGTTCTTTGGTCAGAAAACCCGTTTTCGTCTTATGCCGTGGTGGATCAGGTATATATTGATGGCGCGTTAATGCTCGACCGGGAGGCCGGTCTCAAACCTCGAAGCGATTTCCGTCTCGGACATCCAGGCGCGGGAGAGTAGTCATGACTATCAATAAATTATTCCTGTCTTCAGCGCTGGCCATTAGTTTTACGATGAGCGCAAATGCTCAAACCGTATTTATCGATGACGCTAAAATTGCGCCCGGTAAAACCGCCGATATTATCGTAATCGATGACATCATCAAATCTGTCGGCCCGGAATTGGCGGTACCGTCTGGCGCCCAGCAAATGTCCGGCGATAATCTCTGGGTAACGCCAGGTCTGTTTGCCCCTTTAACGGGGCTGGGCATGGTCGAAATCGGCGCGGAGAATTCGACCGATGATCGCAGCGCCAAAGAGGCAGAAACATCATTGTCTGATCTTGCTTCTGACGGATTTAATCCCCAATCCCCGATCATAGATAATACGCGGGTTGCGGGCGTTACCCATGCCGGAGTTATCGGCAACGCTTCCCACAATATTTTTGCCGGAACCGGATTCATAGCCAATATGACCGGTAATTTTGACTCGGTCGAAAAAGACAAAGCCTTTATCTTTGTACAATTGGGTTCAAGGGGCGGCAAACTTGCTGGCGGGTCCAGGTCTGCGGCTCTATCGCAATTCAGAAACGCGCTGTTTGATGCCAAGACTTTTTCCGTGCGCTTTGGCGCCCCCCATGATGGCGACGCCTTAAGCCGCAGGGATGCGGCTGCGCTGCGCAAGGTTGCCAAGGGCGAAATGCCGATCATAATCGGTGCCGACCGGGCATCTGACCTGCTCCGAATTATTGATATGAAAAAGGAATTCGGACTGGATGTGATTATATCGGGAGGTGCGGAAGGCTGGATGGTTACGGAACAACTAAAAGCGGCCAATATGCGTCTGATTATTGATCCGCTTGCTAATCTGCCAGGCACCTTTGATACGGTTGGTGCGCGAATAGATAATCCTAAATTGTTAGCAGATGCCGGTGTGGAGTTTGCGCTGATGAGCTTTTCTGAAAGCACAACCCATAATGTCCGCATACTCAATCAGCATGCCGGCAATGCGGTGGCCAATGGTCTGTCATGGGATGATGCCATGGCGGCGATAACTTCCGTGCCTGCCGCTTGGTTCGGGATAGATGTCGGAAAAGTAGCTTCGGGGTCCAATACTTTTGTGGTATGGGATGGCGACCCGCTTGAGGTGACCAGCGCACCGGTCAAAATCGTGATTAACGGGGAGGAACAATCATTGATGTCCCGCCAACGAGAGTTAAGAGACAGATACAATCCGACACGGGAAGATACCCGTGCATTTAAATACCGCCCATAATTCAATAGGAGGGAAATATGCGTATGAAAGAACTTTTAGCGGCGAGCGCGATAGCGCTATCATTGGCCGCCTGTGATGCCAATAAGACAGAGGATAAAACAACCGGAGACCAAAAATCTCAAACGTCAAAATCCTATGATGCATCAAAAATGGAACGCGCGCCCGTCGAGTTTTTCCAGTTTGACGAAGCGAAACTTCCAGCCGGAAACTCGCTTCTCGCCAAATGGGAAGGCCCCTTTGGCGGCGTGCCCGCTTTTGATACGGTTTCGCTGGACGATTTGAAAGGCGCGCTTGAGTGGGGCATGGAACGTAGTCTGGCGGAAGTGGATCAAATCACATCCAATCCCGATGCACCGACCTTTTATAATACGATTGTCCCACTGGAAAAATCAGGCGCGGATCTCGACCGCGTATTTTCGTATTGGGGGATTTGGTCGTCCAATAATTCTTCACCGGAATTTCGAGCCATCCAAGGGGAAATGGTTCCCAAATTGTCCGAGTTCAGTTCTAAAATTTCTCAGAATGCGGAACTCTTCAAGCGGATTGAAGCCGTCTATAACGATAAAGCGGCCCTGAAAAAACTTACTCCTGAAGCTCAGCGTTTGGTGAAGCTCAGATATGAGGGTCTCGTCCGTAGCGGTGCCAAGCTTGATGAAGAAAAAAAGAAGCGCTACGCCCAAATCGATAAACGTCTTGCAGAACTTTATACTCAGTTTGGCAATAATGTTCTGAATGACGAGCAGAGCTATACAACCTATTTGAACGCAGACCAGTTGGGCGGTTTGCCGGAAGCATTTGCCAAATCCATAAAAACAGAAGACGGGCGCTATGCCATAAAAAATACGCGCTCTTCTATGGACCCGTTTCTAAAATATTCGACAGAGCGAGAGCTGCGCAAAACCATTTGGAATAATTATTATAATCGCGGCGATAATGGGGACAAATTTGATAATAATGCCGTCATCGCTGAAATTCTGAAACTCCGAGACGAGCGCGTAAAACTTTTGGGCTTTGATAATTTCGCTGTCTGGCGCCTGGGTGACCGTATGGCCAAAAACCCTGAAAACGCCATGGCGCTCATGGAAACCGTCTGGCCGGCCGCTATAGGCAGGGTCAAGGAAGAAGTCGCCGACATGCAGGCTCTCGCCGATAGTGAAGGCGCCGACATTACCATTAAGCCTTGGGATTATCGTTATTATATGGAGAAAGTCCGGGCTGACCGGTACGCTCTGAACTCGGACGAAGTTAAAGAATACCTGCAGCTTGATAAACTGACTGACGCCATGTTCATGGTGGCAGGCGAGTTATTTGATTACGATTTTGTACCTGTTGCCAAAGGCTCGGTGCCTGTTTTTCACGAGGATGTGGGCGTGTGGGAAGTCAAGAATAAGTCAACGGGTAAGCATATCGGCCTCTGGTATCTGGATCCCTTTGCTCGGGACGGAAAACGCTCTGGCGCTTGGGCCACGTTCTACCGGGCCTATACAACCTATGACGGGGAGACCAACGTCCTCTCGTCTAATAATTCCAACTTTATTAAAGGCGCCCCCGGCGAGCCTGTATTGGTTTCATGGGATGATGCGGAGACATTCTTCCACGAATTTGGTCATGCGCTACATTTTCTGGCAGCCGACGTTGAATATCCATCCTCACATGGCGGCGTCAGGGATTATACCGAGTTTCAATCCCAGCTTCTGGAGCGCTGGCTTTCAACGGATAGAGTCATCAATAATTATCTGGTTCATTATAAAACCGGAGAACCCATGCCGGCTGAACTGGTTGCTAAAATCAAGAAAGCAGCGACCTTTAATCAGGGGTTTGCGACAACGGAATATCTAGCTTCAGCCTTGATGGATATGAAGTATCACACGACAGACCCAGGGGCTATCGAGCCGGACGCGTTTGAACGCGAAACTCTAGCGGCACTGGGCATGCCGAGCGAGCTTCCTATGCGCCATCGCTCTCCGCATTTCGGACACGTCTTTAGCGGCGAGGGTTACGCGACCGCTTATTACGGCTATATGTGGGCGGATGTTTTGACATCCGATGCGGCCGAGGCCTTTGCCGAAAGTCCTGGCGGGTTTTACGATAAAAACATGGCGCAAAAATTACGAGACCATCTATTCGCGCCGCGTAATGCTATTGATCCGGCAGATGCGTATCGTGCCTTTAGAGGGCGGGATGCTGATATGTCAGCTCTGATGCGCGATCGCGGATTTCCGGTTCCCGAATAATTATGCGGGCATTATCGGTCGTTTTACTCAGCCTAATGGTTGCGGGCTGTAAAGCGCCCGCACCGGAAGGCCCGGCAAAAGTTGGCCCGCTGCCATCAATTTTGGCGGCGGAACTGCCGCTTCGCAAACACTTGTCCTGCTTGCCCAGAGAAGCGGCATTTGTGGCCGCCCATCGCGGAACATCTAAAAAAGAAGACCTGCCCGAAAATGCAGGGTCTTCATTAAGAGCCTTGATTGAAAAAGGTGTTTTGATTGCTGAAATCGACGTTGCTGCTTTGAAAGACGGCACCCACATTTTGTTTCATGACGGCGTTTGGGAAGACAAAACATCTGGTAAGGGCACGGTCGCGTCAACTCGCTGGAACGAAGCGCAAAAATTTCTTCTAAAAGATACAGATGGCGATTTCAGCGGCGACCGCCTGATCACATTGGATGACACTCTAAAGCTGGCCAAAGACCGCCTTTATCTCGAAATTGATTTCAAGTCTTCCGCCGATTATGAAACCGTTATCAACATGGTCCGGAAAGCGGATATGGGGGATCAGGTCATATTGATTTCATACTCCAAAGGTCAGGCGCGAAAGCTCGCCAAATTGGCTCCTGAAATGCTGTTGTCCGTCAGCGCCAAGTCAAAATCCGACATCAAAGCATTGAAAGGCATGGGCGTTAAAATATCCAACATGACGGTTTGGATGGGAAGCGGGCCCTTCAAAAAGGAATTTATTTCTTATCTTGATGAATTGGAGATCCCGGTTCTGGCATGGCCGAAAGAGAAAGACCGAAAACGCGTATTTGGGCCTTCGTCCATCGCCGTCACAGATTATGCGCTCCAGAAAAAACCGATCGAGGGGCTCAGCAAGTCTGGCAGAACGTCTTACAAAGCCTGCCTAGAAAACTGATTATTTGATAAGCGTCGTATTCGGATAGGTCGCGTGCCAGCCAAACCAGAATGCCCGGTGGTAGGGCAGGCGTTCGGCGAATGCGCCATTCGGGTGAACGAGCTTGCTTTCAGTGATTGACCACGCTTTGCCCTGATTGTCGATAACGCGGCTTCCATCTCGTTTTACAAATTGTATGCCGCCGGGATCATAGACTCTGTTAGCGCCGGTTTCGTCAGTGACTACAACAAATTTTTGCGTTCCAAGATTGCTTTGATAGACTGAGTTCTTTTTCAGAAATTCTGTATCAATGGCAATAGATTTACCGGCCTGGCCTTTGAACCTAAGGGCCAGAACTTCACGCTTGTTCTTAAGACGCGAGTCTTGAAACGGCGTATTGAACATAAGGTCATCGTTTGAAAAATAGTTGTGATAAGCGACGCCTTCGCCGTAATCCCGTCGATGTCCGGTATCGAGGGACAGGACTTTAGTGTCGGGATGAAGGGCCTTCCACTTTGCCCAGGTCGTGGTCACCACACTGCGGTGGTCAAGTGCAATATCTTTCCCGGTAAGGGGGCCAAGGACAGGCTCGCCTTTAATGGTATTCCAAAGGCTCTGTGTTTGATTGTCATACATGAGTTTATTGGAACGATATAAAAATCCCGATGTGCCGAGAGCATGGTTCAGCCCGGCATAATCTGCATCGTAAAGAATGACGGTGCCGCAAAGCGTACAGTAAACGCCGGCCACGTCGACGCCGCCGACAATATCTGTGAACATTTCATGCCAGGCGAGAATGCGCTTTGGATAGGCCCTGACATCGCCGTTCACTTCTATCCCAAAAACGATATTATCATCTCGCAGATAATCGGCTTCTGCCGCGGAAATCATTTTCGGGTTTCTCAGCGGCGGGATACCATCCTGCACCACGCCGCCCCATCTTATTTCATCAAGGCGGATATCGGCCAATGATTGCCGATTTTTAAAATACCGGCTGAATTTTGGATCGAGATTTTGATAAAATTCTGCTTTGAAATTATCATACCCGGCGATTTGCATTTCGGGATTGTTCCATAGCCAACGATACCATGCATTGATATCGCGGCCAAAGTTTTGTCCGGTAGTCTCTTGCAGTTTTTGCAATAAATGCGTCTGAACCTTTTTGTGGCGTACGAAATAGAAGGTTTCAATTGTCGGAACAATCCAGGCCCTGTTAAACCGTTTTGATATCTCGGAGATTTGGGCATCTGGATGATGAGCAGGTTGTAACAGGCTTAAAATCAAATCCCGGTCAGACTGGGGCAGAGACAGTTCGCTTTGAACCTGCATGGCGGGCTTAATGTCTGCGGCTGTGGCTTGGTTCTGCCCAATATATATACCGGTCGCCGCCATTAATATCGAGATTAATGTTATGGCGGTCAGACCTCTTTTTTCGCTTCGTTCAAGCATGTTGGCTCCTTGCTTCAAGAGCCTATTAGGATAAAATATTTTGCTGCGCATCTCACAATGAAAGCCAATAACATCACATCGGCGTGTTTCAGAATTTGATGAAAAGTGGAGGCTTCTGTTGCCAGGTGCCTCCGGAACCCCGCCCTAGACGGCTAAAGGCCTAGGGAGTTAAAAGCGAATTTACTCGCACTGCTTACGCAGCGAGGGCAAACTCTTCAGCAGAGTTATCATTTGCATCTACTAAAACGGGCATTTAACGATACCCATCCGGACGAAAGCTAACATCTTTAGACGTCTGTCGATCCTATTTCGGCCCCATCAAAAACAGACGCCGGAGTGTCTGCTTATGGTGGAGCCGCCGGGTACCGCCCCCGGGTCCAGTCCGCTTATTACATGCGCGTTTATCGTCATAGCTGGCAAGCCAGCCTGACATATATAGTGCAAAACTGTTAAAAATTAAAGTCCTTTGCTGACACAGCTTGCAATTTTTTAATCTGCGTGTTTGGAGAAGCCATGAGCACAAAATTATCAAATATATCACATTGGCTGGAAAAACTTGTTGCCATGGATACCCAAAACGGGACCGGAGACGAAATCGCCTGCGCTAAAATGCTCGCAGATGCATTAAAGCGACATAATCCAGACACATTAATATGCGAATCTGCCCCGCGCTCTCGGGGCAAAACCGATAGCGGCTATGTTTATGCGGGCTGGGGTAAGACACAGGTTTTGCTGAATGTTCATATCGATACTGTGCCCATAGGCGCTGGCTGGACAGGGAATCCTCTGGAGCTCAGAGATGAGGGTGATAAATTAATTGGGCTGGGATCAAGTGACATAAAGGGCGCCGCAGCCTGCATCATGGCTGTCCTTGAAAATCACAAACCGGAGAATGTTGGAATCTTATTTTCCGGCGATGAAGAGCATGGCAGCGAAGTAATGCCTGCAATTATAGAGCGTGGACATTTTGGAAACCCGGAGCTTGCCATCATCTGTGAGCCGACAAGTTTGAAAGTCGGGCGCCAGCACCGGGGTATGCTCGCCTATGGAGCCAAGTTTACGGGCAAAGGAGGGCATTCTTCTTTATCCGACATAACCGAACGGCCTTTATTGGACGCTGCCCGGCTTGGCGCAGCTATTGGAGACTATGGAGACCAATTCCTGAATTTTGGGGAAGACCCCTACAAAGGGCTGTGCACGAATATTGGGTATCTCAAAAGTGACGGTTCTTATAATGTTATTCCAACTCAAACTGAGATCAAATTTTCCATGCGGCCGCCGCCCGGAGACAGTGTTGCAGCCCGGGCAAAGGATCTGGAAGATATAGCGCACAAAATCAGCCCCAATGCCGAGCTTACTCAAATTGTACAGCTTGAACCTTTTGCATCAAAAAATATCGACGGTTTCTCCCGTATTTTCAAAGATAAATATGAGCTCACAGATTTACCTTTTTGGACTGAAGCGGCTTTGTTTTCACAAGCCGGTGTCAATGCTGTTGTATTTGGGCCGGGAAATCTCGATCAGGCTCACAAACCGGACGAATATGTGTTAAAGGAACAATTGCTGGGCGCGGCCAACTTGTTTGAACAGGTTGTGACGGGAGATTTTGAATAACCCGATGAGCAAGCCGCTTTCCATTCGAGACAAAGTCATCCGAAGCCTGTCGGCTATCGGAGCTATTAAAGATGCGCGGTTTTATGCGGAATTGTTTTCGTCCCAAAAGCCCGAGCAGTTTGCTTTGATTGTCATTGATCCGAGATGTTTAAAGAACCCGCTTTTGGAAAGCCTCATCGGTAACATCCGGATTTTGACGGATTTGGGTTTAACACCAACTTTGCTGGTGGGCGCGCTGGATGACGATATGACGTCCATACGCTTTCAATCACAAAGATTGGCCAAAGATTTGGAAAACGTGAAAGTCAGGACAGTCCGGCTTAATACAGAATCTTACGGCCTGATAGACTCCGTTCGAAAGGCTGCGGCCCAAGGCCGGATATCTGTCTTGGAAAATACAACGCCGCAAAAGCGCAAAGACTTAATAGAACTGGTTGAAAACCTGTCACCGGGCAAGGTTATTTTCCTTCAACCCTCCGGCGGAATTTCGCAACACGGACGCCGGGTGACGGTTATCAACATTGATGATCCGGCACAGCTGAAACTAAAAAACCTCTCTCACGGGCAGGCCCGGTTTATAGATCTGGCCCGAAAAATGCTGCAATCGCAAAACCGTAAAACCGTTTATATTATTGCGTCGCCGCTGAATATTTTACAGGAGCTGTTCACGGTCAAAGGATCGGGTACACTCATTCGGCGCGGTGCCCGTATTAATTCTCAAAATTCCATCAATAAGCTGGATCGAGACGCGTTAATAACGTCTATCGAATCCGGTTTTGAAAAATCCATAACGACCAATATTTCTGAGTGGCCGGTAAAATCTATTTTGCTGGAAGAAAATTACCGGGGCGGGGCTATTTTAACTTCCATGTCCGATCTGACGTATTTGTCGAAATTTTGGGTCATTAAGGAAGCTCAAGGCGAGGGTATTGCTCGTGATATTTGGGATGTTATTTCTCAAAAGAATAGCCAGTTTTTTTGGCGGTCCCGGCGCGCCAATCCGTTTAATGACTGGTACATAAAGGTCTGTGACGGTATGCAGTTATCAGGGGATTGGCGGATTTTTTGGCGAGGTCTTGAAGTTCACCAAATTCAAACTGCTGTAGATACAGCTCTCCAGATAAAAGAAGATTTCTAAGAAAAAGTTTTACCCATGACAGACATAAAAGTTTCATCCGCATTTGATGCCGGAAATATCGTCGTCAATGACGCTTCCGACCCTTCAAATATCAGACTGTCTATTCGCAAGGATACGAATTCAGACTTTTACCAGTGGTTTTATTATCGTCTCTCGGGGGCTAGAAATACGGACTGCAACATGGTCATCGAAAATGCAGGCGGGGCTGCCTATACGGGCGGATGGAAAGATTACAAGGCCTGCGCCTCTTATGATCGCGAAACCTGGTTCAGGGTTGATTCCTCCTTTGATAATGACCAGCTAATCATTTCCCATAGGCCTGAACTCGACAGCATTTATTACGCCTATTTTGCGCCTTACTCTATGGAACGCCATGCTGACTTGATCGCTGAAGTCGGGACACATCCGGATGTATCTGTTTCCGTGATCGGTGAAACCATTGAAGGCCAGACTCTAGACAAAATTTCAGTCGGAACTGGCGACAAAAATATCTGGCTGATTGCCCGCCAGCATCCCGGTGAGTCCATGGCGGAATGGTGGATGGAAGGATTTTTAGCGCGCCTGCTTGATGACGATGATGCTTTATCCAGAGTCCTTCGTCAAAAAGCACGTTTTCATATTATTCCAAATATGAACCCGGACGGATCCCGTCACGGGAATCTGCGCACCAATGCGGCCGGATCCAATCTTAATCGGGAGTGGGACAAAGCGTCAATTCAGTCCAGTCCTGAAGTTTATTACACGATAAAGGCGATGAACGCGGCGCGGCCAGATTTCTGCCTGGATGTCCATGGAGACGAGGCTCTCCCTTATAATTTTATCGCAGGTTCTGAAGGCATTCCGGATTATACAAAAAAACAGGCGGAAAATCAGCGTAACTTTCTTGAGGCTTATAAACGTTCATCTCCGGATTTTCAGACGGAGGTTGGGTATCCTGTGTCTGCGGCGGGCAAGGCAAATCTGTCCATGTGCACAAATTGGACAGCACAGGAATATGGCTGTCTGGCCATGACATTGGAAATGCCGTTTAAAGACAATAAAAATCTGCCAGACCCGGAGTTTGGCTGGTCACCAGACAGATGCGCCAAGCTGGGGAGTGCGGCGCTCGATCCAATTATGGCCATTTTAGACGCGCTCTGATCAGCCGGTTTTACAAAAAGGGAAATGAGAAAGGGCCGCTCTTTCGAGCGACCCTTTTCGAACGTCTCTGTTGCCCTAGAAGATGTCCGCAAACATCCTTTAGAATTTTCAAATATTACAAACCGTGACCTAGGTCACGGTCATTTTTCGGGCATAAAAAGGGCCGCCATGTGGGGAAGCGGCCCAGAATTCCACAACTGCCCCGTATGTGAAACTCCTCTTCTTAATAAGTTATTAAACTGATTCCAATCGTGACTTCGGTCACGCCGGTATTACTTTTTCTCAAAAAGTGTATATGAAAGCCAAATCGGAATCATATTGAACAGAACATGCAGCAATATTTAGATCTTTTAGCCCACGTGATGGAAAATGGCGTTGACCGGATGGACCGTACCGGGACCGGAACGCGCGGCGTATTTGGCTATCAAATGCGTTTTGACTTGGCGGATGGGTTTCCTATGGTCACGACCAAAAAACTTCACCTTAAATCCATTATTCATGAGCTTATCTGGTTTTTGGCTGGTGACACAAATATTGGTTATCTCAAGGATAAAAAGGTCCGTATCTGGGATGAGTGGGCCGACGAAAGCGGGGATCTGGGCCCGGTTTACGGCAAGCAATGGCGGCGATGGGAAAGCCCGGATGGCCGGGTTATTGATCAGGTCAGTAAAGTCATTGAAGCCATAAAGACCAATCCAAATTCGCGGCGCCATATTGTTAGCGCGTGGAATCCTGCGGATGTGGATGAGATGGCCTTACCGCCCTGTCACTGCCTGTTTCAGTTTCATGTCGCACCCCAGAAAAACGGAAGAGGCAAGCTGTCCTGTCAGCTCTATCAACGCAGTGCAGATATCTTTCTGGGCGTGCCGTTTAATATCGCCTCTTACGCCCTGCTCACCCATATGATGGCGCAGGTCTGCGATCTTGACGTTGGCGATTTCGTCCATACGTTTGGAGATGCGCACATCTATTCTAATCATTTTGAGCAAGTGGCCGAACAGATGACGCGAACACCTAAACGATTGCCTTCGCTTTGGCTTAACCCGCACATTAAGTCGATTTTTGAATTCGGCGGGTCAGATATCAAGGTCAAAGGCTACGAGGCCCATCCTCATATTGCAGGGAAAGTGGCGGTATAGCCTGTTTACGCCGGAAAAGCCTTTCGCTATAGCGGCCCAAATCAACCAACGAGCATAGACATGCACGACATAAAAGCCATTCGGGAAAACCCTGACCATTATGACATGCTCTGGGCCAAGCGCGGTCTTGAGCCGCTGAGCGAAAAAATCATCAATCAGGACAAGCTGATCCGAAAAGCCATGGGCGTTATGCAAGAGGCAGAAGCTGCGCGCAACAAGGCCTCTAAACAAATCGGTCAGGCCATGGCGAAAGGCGACAAGGAAGAAGCCGAACGCCTGAAAACAGAAGTCGCAGGCGCGAAAAACGTGATTGCGGCCATGGGCGCGCAAGTCGACAGCGAAAAAGGCGCGCTCAATGATTTATTAGCAGGCCTTCCCAATTTACCCTTTGCCGATGTTCCCGAAGGCGAAGACGAAGACTCCAATATTGAAACTCATAAATGGGGCAAGCCGCGCGAGTTTAACTATGAACCCAAATCCCATGACGAGCTGGGCGAAGCTCTGGGTATGATGGACTTTGAAACAGCCGCGAAAATGAGCGGTAGCCGGTTTGTCATATTGTCTGGCCGGTTATCCCGTCTGGATCGGGCTATCGCCGCTTTCATGCTGGACCTGCAGACAGAGGAACATGGCTACGTAGAAACGACGCCGCCAGTGCTTGTTTGGAATAAAGCGCTTTACGGCACGGGACAGCTGCCGAAGTTCGAAGAGGATTTGTTTAAGACGACCGGCGATCATTATCTCATTCCCACGGCTGAAGTCTCTTTGACCAATATTGTCCGGGAAAGCATTATTGATGGCGATTATCTACCTCGGCGTTTTACGGCGCATACGCCCTGTTTCCGGTCGGAAGCCGGCGCATCAGGGAAAGACACAAAGGGCATGATCCGCCAGCACCAGTTCAATAAGGTTGAGCTCGTCTCCATCACAAAACCGGAAGACAGCGAGGCTGAGCACAAGCGCATGCTGGGCTGCGCCGAAGAAGTCTTGAAGCGGCTAGAGCTGCCTTATCGTGTGGTTGAGCTTTGCACCGGTGATCTGGGTTTTGGCGCGCGCCGGACATTTGACATCGAGGTCTGGCTGCCGAGCCAGGACAAGTACCGCGAAATTTCCTCCTGTTCCAATTGTGGAGATTTTCAGGCCCGGCGTATGAATGCCCGCTATAAGCACTCAGAGAAGGATAACCGGTTTGTGCATACGCTCAACGGATCCGGTCTTGCGGTTGGACGGACGCTTGTCGCCATTTTGGAAAACTATCAAAACGAAGATGGGTCTATTACGGTTCCACAAGTTCTTGTGCCTTATATGGGCGGTGTTGAGGTCATAAAATAGGTGCGTATTCTTCTTACCAATGATGACGGTGTCACCGCAAAAGGCATGGACGTTCTCAGGCAAATCGCGGCCGAAATTTCAGACGATGTCTGGGTGGCTGCGCCGGCAACTGAACAATCCGCCACATCGCGAAGTGTATCCCTGCACAATCCGGTCATGGCCCATAAAATGGATGACAAAGTCTACGCCGTGACGGGCACGCCGACGGACAGCGTTATCGTCGCCATTTGTGAGCTCATGAAAGACAATCCGCCTGACCTTGTTTTGTCCGGTGTTAACCGCGGCCAAAACATGGCCGAAGATGTGACCTTTTCCGGGACTGTGGCCGGCGCTCTTGAGGGCACTCAGCTGGGCGTGCCGTCTATTGCGCTTTCCATGGCAAAAGGTTTTCAAGGGGCTCGCAGTCTGCCCTGGGAAACCGCGATCGCTCACGGGCCATCACTTATCCAAAAACTCGTCGAGGCCGGCTGGCCTAAAGATGTAACATTGAACGTGAATTTTCCGGACCGGGCGCCTGACAAAGTCGAAGGAACACAATTCACTCGGCAGGGAAAACGAGATCACCAAATGAGCGGTGTGGATAAACGTACTTATCCGCGCGGCGGCCATTACTACTGGCTGACCTATGGGGCGGCCCTGTCCTCACCGCCGGAAGGCACTGATCTTCACGCTATTTACAACGGCTATATTTCCGTCACGCCGCTGCATACGGATCTAACTCATTCCGATACATTGGCCGGTTTAAGGGATAAATTCTCGAGCTGATGTTCGATCCGGGTCTCATGGACATGATCATGCGCTTGCGGGGGCGGGGCGTTTCAGAAAACAGTATTTTAAGGGCCTTTGAGACCGTCCCGCGTAAACATTTTGTCAGTCAGGAACACTACCTCTCTGCCTATGATGAAAAACGCCTGCCCATAGGGTGCGGTCAAATCATTTCAGAGCCTCTGACCGTGGCGCGTTTAACCCAGGCATTGTCGGTGGAGCCCGAGCACAAGGTGCTCGAAATCGGGACGGGCAGCGGTTATCACGCGGCTCTTTTATCCCGCCTGTGCAAGCGGGTATATTCAGTGGACCGCTATCTGGAACTCGTGAAAACCTGCGAACAACTCTTTCTGAAACTGGGATTGTCCAACATTGTCGTGCGCCACGGAGATGGCCGATATGGCTGGAAAGGGCAGGCACCCTTTGACCGAATACTGGTCACAACCGGACTAAAAACCGCGCCGGAAGGACTACTGGATCAATTGGCCAAAGGCGGCAAACTCGTCGCTGTTATTGAAGACGAGCTCACGGTTTTTGATAAAAAGATAAAACGCGTTTCAAAAAAGAGCGTGTTTCCAATGTCACTTCCCTTGATTGAGGCCGGTAAATCCAAAGCTCTTTAATCTGATTCCGCACCCACGAATTTTGTGCATTTTCTATTTTTTGTGCACAAATCTATGATGCACCACATCTCTTTTCTTTAGAATGTCACAAATTTTGTGTTGTTGAGCCGCAAGTCATGTGTAGCTGTCTTCGCGATATACAGGAGAGCTAAGATGTTTATCACATATATTTTTGTAACGACATTTTTGTACGGAAACTAAGGTCAGCCTTGATTTTCGAGCCAGTTTTCCAGCCAGTGGATATTGTAGTCCCCGGTCTGAAAGTCAGGTTCTTCAAGTAGGGCTTCAAATAACGGGACCGTCGTTTCAACGCCCGTTATGACCATTTCGCCGAGAGCCCGGCGGAGGCGCAATATTGCGCCTTCTCGGGTTTTTCCGTGGACAATGAGTTTCCCAATCAGGCTGTCGTAATAAGGCGGAATCGAATAGCCTGAATATAATCCGCTATCGAGGCGGGTATCCATGCCGCCTGGGGCGTGAAAGTCCACGACTTTGCCGGGTGAGGGGATAAAGGTTCGCGGGTTTTCCGCATTGATCCGGCATTCAATAGCATGACCGTGAAACTTGATGTCCTTTTGCGAAAATGAAAGCTGGTCGCCATTGGCAATTTTGATCTGCTCTCGGACAAGATCAATGCCTGTAATTTCTTCCGTTACAGGATGCTCGACCTGCAAGCGTGTGTTCATTTCGATGAAGAAAAACTCTCCGTCTTCGTATAGAAACTCAATAGTTCCTGCGCCCCGATATCCAATTTTCTTTATGGCTTTTGAGACAATACCGCCAATTTTATCGCGCTGTTTTGCCGTCAAACAGGGCGAGGGGGCCTCTTCCAGGACTTTCTGATTGCGGCGCTGCAGGGAACAATCCCGCTCGCCGAGATGCACAACATTTCCGTGGGTATCTGCAATCACTTGTATTTCGATATGTCTGGGCCCTTTCAGGTAGCGCTCCAGATAAACTGAACCATCGCCAAAGGCGGCCTTGGCCTCGGCTTGGGCCGCCATTAGAGCCTCGTCGAGTTTGCCTTCGGTTTCGGCCAGACGCATGCCCCGCCCGCCGCCGCCGGCAGCGGCTTTGACCAATAAAGGATAACCGACTGTTTTGGCGACTTTGCGGGCTTCTTCTAGGGTCTCTACGCCGCCGTCTGACCCGGGAACAACGGGAATGCCGGCATCAGCGACGGTTTGTTTGGCGGTTATCTTATCGCCCATGATCCGAATATGATCAGCTGTCGGGCCGATAAAGGCCATATTATGCGCCTCGACGATTTCCGCGAATTTCGCATTTTCGGACAGAAATCCATAGCCGGGATGCACCGCATCGGCATCTGTGATTTCGCAGGCGGCGATTATGGCCGGAATATTGAGATAGCTTTCAGCGGCGGAGTTTGGGCCAATACAGACGCTTTCATCGGCAAGGCGTACATGCATAGCATCTTTGTCGGCTTCGGAATGAACGGCGACAGAGGCAATTCCCATTTCCTTGCAGGCCCGGTGCACACGAAGCGCGATCTCGCCGCGATTGGCTATGAGGATTTTTTTAAACACGGACGATGGGGTCCTTATTCAATAATGAAAAGCGGTTCGCCAAATTCTACGGGCTGCGCATCACCAACAAGAATTTTTGTCAATTTCCCGGATTTAT
>CAYQNQ010000003.1:45522-56717 GCA_964418815.1 uncultured Hellea sp. | reverse complement strand
GTGACGGCACCACCTGACCCGTGGAGGCGATCTTATTCCCGTGAACCTGTGTTTACAGGTGGGCGCCGGAATTAACCGAACCACGATCCGGACAGAGCCAGCTCCCTAAGGATGAATTAAGGTCCCTGGAATTAGTGCTTATCCACCAAGCCCGCAGCAACCGTCATAGGTTATGTGGGCGTAAAAGATTAAACTTACAAGAAGAATGTCATAATTTACATTCATCACTCTCTTCTGTAAGCTTGATGAAGTTGTGGGAGACAATTATGGCCAATAAAACTCTGACAGAATTTATTGATCGGGCGCTCAGTCAAAATCAAAGCCGCGATGCCATCAGACAGGCCTTACTCGACGCGGGGTGGAAACAAGACGAAGTGCGCAATGCTCTGTCTGGCTTTGCCGATGTGGATTTTCCGTTAGCCGTCCCGAAACCGGCCCCCTATAAATCCGCTCAGATCGCGTTTTTATATCTGCTGTTTTTCATCTTACTGGGCATTGTCGCCTTTAGTCTTGGCAACCTGTTATTTGCGCTTGTCAATTCCGTATATCCGGCACCCAGCCCGAACGAATGGCAAATCAGAGGCCATGAGCGCCAGATACGCAGCGGAATTTCCGGGTTAGTCGTCGGCGCCCCGCTTTTCTTTCTTCTGGGTCGCTATTTGATGAAAAAACGCCGGGAAACCCCTGAACTAAAACGCTCTCAAATTCGAAAATGGCTAACCTATATCACGCTCGTCATAGCCGGAGCGACGCTTGTGGGCGACGCGATTTCGCTGGTTTATAATTTCCTCGACGGGGACTTCACACCAAAGTTTCTTTTAAAATCCCTCATTGTGGCGCTTATCGCAGGTTCCGTGTTCATCTATTTCCTCAAGGATGCAGAAAAAGGCGATGAAGGCAGCGAGACATGAGCGAAAACCGTCAAACGGTCATCCCGTGGCTAACCGCGGCTGTGATTTTTGGCGCGATTGGTATTGGCCTCTATTTCATTGGCGGACCGAGTCATGCACGGGCGACTAAAAATGATCGCGCCCGAATTACAAATCTGGCTGACACCGCCAAGGTCATTGCCTGTTATGTGGATGTTGAAGGGAAACTCCCCGCTGACATGGCCGCTGTCAAAGAGGTCCTTCAAACGGGTGACCTTCAAGTCAGTAAATTCTGTAACCGACTAAAATTCAAAGACGACCCTGTTACGTATAAACCTTTCGAGTTTGTACCGCTTGGAAAAAAAACATTCGAATTATGTGCGGTGTTTGAACTACCCAGTGAAAAAGAGGCTAGCTATAACAGTTATAGATATAGCAGCAGCGTATTTGTAAACTTGTCCGTTGAACGCAAGGAAGCCGGCCGGTTTTGCTACCTGGCCAAAAACTGGGACAAGCGCCGTTAAGCCTAGATACGGCCCTCAAAGTCTTCGAGCTTATATTCAGGGCCGGGATATTCGGGTGCCATGTCTTCGAGGGTCTTTCGCACAATTGACGAAATGATCGCCCCTCGCCGCGAGCGGCTATCCGACGGGATGACATGCCAGGGCGCCCAAGCTGTCGATGTCCTTTGAACCATAGTTTCGTAAGCCTCCATAAACTGAGGCCAGAGATCCCGGTCATCCAGATCGCCTGGGTTAAACTTCCAGAATTTGTGATCTTCTACGAGGCGCTCTTTAAGGCGAACGCCCTGAACCTCGTGGGAGATATGCAGCATAAATTTCAAAATTGTCGTACCGTTCTCATGCAGGAGTTTTTCAAAATTATTGATCTGCTCATAGCGCTGTTCAACTTTATCGAGCGGCGCAAATTCTCGCACTTTCACGACCAGAACATCTTCATAATGGGAGCGATTGAACACCGTAATTTCGCCCTTCCCAGGACAGACATTATGCACCCGCCAGAGATAGTCATGGGCCAGCTCGGTTTTAGTCGGGGCCTTAAAGGCAGCAACTTTAGCGTTGAGCGGCGGCGTATTTTGAAAAATCGCCGAGGTTGTCCCATCCTTTCCCGACGTATCCATCCCCTGCAATACGACCAGAACGGACCGATTGGCTTCGCCGTAAAGTTTGTGAGCCAGTTGACCGATCGCCGGCCCGTTATCCGTTATAACGGCTCTGGCGTCTTTGCCCTTATTGAAAAACTGCGGCCGGGTTTCCATCTCTGCAAGTTTGAACCCTTTGGGATCATCAATCCGGTAAGCGTCTATATAGGTTTGAGCGTTCATGCGTTCCCTTCTTTCATGGCTTCGAGCTCCAGCCATTCGGTTTCGAGCGCGTCCAGTCTGGCTTTTGTGTCTTCTAGGTCGCTCGCGGTTTTTGTAAACCCGTCCGGGTCTTTCTTGAACAGGTCCGGATCAGCGATTTTTGTCTCCAGCTGACTGATCAGAGTTTCTGTTTTCGCGATTTCGTCCGGGAGTTGTTCTAGGCGAAATTTATGTTTGTAGGACAGCTTAGCCGAATTGGCGGGCGAAGATTTACCAGCCGGTTTTTCGCTTTTTTCCTTTTTCTCTTTTTCCCGGCGGGCTTTCACGCCGGCTCCTCTTTGGGCGACCATATCCGAATAACCGCCCGCATAAACCTGCCACCGGCCGGGGGCTTCATATGCGATGGTCCGAGTTACAGTCCTGTCGAGAAAATCCCGGTCATGAGAAACAAGCAGTACCGTTCCGTCATAATCCGCAATCAGCTCCTGCAAGAGGTCCAGAGTTTCAAGATCCAGATCATTTGTGGGCTCGTCCAGAATCAATAAATTGGACGGAAGGCGCAGCCCTCGAGCCAGTTGCAATCGGCCGCGTTCCCCGCCGGACAGAGCATGGAGCGGGGTCCGGGCCTGTTCGGGTAGGAATAGAAAGTCCTTCATATAGCTTTGGACGTGCCGCTGCTTGTCTCCGATGACGACATTGTCCCCGCCGCCATCGGTCAATGCTTCGGACAGGGTCCAGTCCGGATCCAGCGACTCCCGCTTCTGATCCACAATCAAAGGCTCAAGGTTGGCGCCAAGGCGAATAGTTCCGGCATCGGGCGTAAGCTCGCCGGTCATAAGTTTTAAAAGTGTAGTCTTTCCGGCGCCGTTAGGGCCCACCAACCCGATCCGTTCGCCGCGCTGAATGCGTATGGAAAAATCCTGTACGATCGGCCGATCGCCAAAACTTTTGGATACGGCCTTAAATTCGGCCACCAGCTTGCCGGATTTTCGAGTTTCCACCGCCGCAAATTGCACGTCCCCTTTGACATGGCGCTGTTCTTTTACGGATTTCCGCAAGGCAGCCAGTTCCTTGACCCGGCGCATGTTCCGTTTTCGCCGACCGGAAACTCCGTGGACAATCCAGTGCTGTTCCCGGACAATTTTCCGGTCAAGTTTGTGCCGATCGAGCTCTTCCTGCTCGAGATATTGATCCCGCCAGTCTTCGAAATGGGCGAAGCCTTTATCTATGCTGCGGGTTTCGCCCCGGTCCATCCAAACAGTCTTGCGTGACAGTTTTGATAGAAAACGGCGGTCGTGAGAGATTAGGATAATGGCCGAACGCATAGCGGAGAGTTCATTCTCAAGCCACTCAATGGCCGGAAGATCCAAATGGTTGGTCGGCTCATCCAGCATTAAAATATCCGGTTCTGTGGCGAGCGTTCTGACAAGCGCAGCCCGCCGGGCTTCGCCGCCCGACAAATGTCCCGTACCGCTGTCTTCGCTCAGTCCCAGTGCATCCAGATAATAAGGAATCTTATAGCCCTGCTCGGCCCCTTCCAGCCCGGCACGGACATAATCGCCAATGGACTCATAGGCCGTTAGATCCGGCTCCTGCGGTAAATACCGGGCTGTTACGCCGGGCTTTAAAAATTGAGTCCCATCATCCGGCTCCACAAGTCCGGCTGCAATTTTCAGAAAAGTTGACTTCCCAGACCCGTTGCGCCCGACCAAGCAAATACGCGCGCCCTCATAGACCCGCATATTAGCATCGGTCAGCAAAGGCGTGCTGCCAAAGGTCAGGGCAATATGATCTAATGTCAAAAGTGGTGGCTGCATAAGAGAATAACAAATTTTTGCGCGACATAGTCCTAATTCTGGCTTATGGAAAGCCCAATGGGTGGAATGGCTGGAATATTCGGATATGTGCGGGCGATTTGCGCCGGTTTGCTATGGCTATTCCTCGTTTCCTCTGCCGCCGCTCAAACAAATCAGAGTGACGCTATATCAGCTCCGGATTTCACCGTCGAAAATCTTGAAAACCGGATCGAAAAAACAGCGGCTGACAAGGATCTGACGCCTGAAAACATTGAACTAATCACAGAACGCTTACAGGCTGCTATTTTGGCCTTAAATTCGGCTGTGGACCAAAAAGAAAAAGCCGACGAAATATCCCGGGAATTTGAAAGCACACAGCAGGTTATAGACGGGCTCCGCAGCCGGATGGAAAAGCTGCAGGAAGCGCCGCCGCCAACTGTTGAAACAGATATCGAAGACGCCCCAACCAAAGCCGATTTGCAGCGTCTGGAGCGGGAGCGGCTTTTGGTCGAAGGCGATTTACGCAATTATGAAACTGAACTGGTCGGTTACCGGTCAGAAATTCAAGCGCAGACGGAACTGTCAATTCAAGAGGAACTGGTACGGGCGCAAGAGGACCTGGAACAGCAAACCAACCGCCTGGAAACGCTCAGAACAGAAAAACTGGATTCAATCGAAGACAGTCTTAGAATACTCACTGAGGCGCAAGCCTACGAATCTCGGAACACTGTCACGGCCCTCGAAAGGGAAATCGCTTTTCAGCCGACCCGATTGCAGATTTTGGAGCTGCGCCGCGATCTGGCACAGGCCAAAGTGGATAGCACTGCCAGAAGAGTGATCTCTCTGCAAAACCAAACCGGTATGCGGCGCTTTCATATCGCAGATAATGTGTTTGAAGATGTACAAACTGGACATTCGGGCCTGGAAAATGCGCATCCTTTTGTCCTCGATTATGCTTCCGAAAATCTGTCTATCGCGGATTTATTGCGCGAAAGCGCCCGCGAAGCGAGCCTTTACCCCCGCATTCAGGCCGAAACCCGGGAGCAGCTTCTGGAAATTGATAATGATTTGGAAGTCGCTGACCGCCTTACCAGTATTGGAGAATTTAATCGGCAATCAAGCGCAACGCTTCGTCAGCTACGGGATCAAAGACCATCAGTAAAATCCGTTCAGGCCCAGATAAACTCAAACGAAAAACGAGAGCTCAATGCGACCCAGCAACAACTTTGGGCTCGACAGGAATTGCGGCAACTGCCGTTCGGACAAGCAGATCTGTCCGAAATGGTGACGAAATGGCTGGCAGAAAATAATGGCCGGGACGCCCTAACGTCGTCTGATTACGAACTGTTAGAGAGCTTGAACCAGCAAAGACGCAACCTGCTCAATCAATATTCTGATTATGTATCTCATCAATATCGGGAGTCGAAAAAACTATCATCGACGCAAGATCGGTTGCTGGAGAACTCGCAAAAACTTAACGAGATCCTTGATCAAAATTTGCTTTGGCTGCCCAGTGCCCGGGCGATCGACGGAGAATGGCCGGCGCGGGCCTGGCGCGGCGGCAAGTCGGTTTTTAGCAGCAAAAATCTGACTAATATTTTTGCAGCCTTTAATAAGGAATTACAAAAGCTGTGGTTTCCCCTGATGATGGCCATACTTCTGGCGCTACTCATGCTCACCTTACGCCCGCGTCTGCAGAAATATATTTACAAGACCTCTGCTCAGGTTGGCCGCGTGCAGCTTGACTCATACTGGCACTCCCCGGGAGTCTTGGTGTCCACAGCCTTAATGACGGCACCCATTCCATTACTGCTTTTGACCATGGGTATAATCTTTAAAAACAGCACTACGCCGGATGCTTTTGTCGATTCTCTGGGCCAGACCGGCATTGAGCTATCGGGATTTTTCTGGTTTTTCATGATGTGGAAAGAATGGAACAAAGATAAATCGCTTTACGATACACATTATAGTGCTCCGCGCTTTTTTAGACATAACACGCTCACAAACCTGCGTTGGTTCATCCCGGCAGCAGGCATTACGATCGCCTTTGTCACGCTCACCCAAAATAGCCGTATTCCCGATGTTTATGAGGGGTTTAGCGTTCTCGCCTTCATTGTAACCGCGTTCATCCTAACCATATTCGGGTTCCGGCTTTTGAAGATGGATAAAAAGGTCCTGCATTCCAGTTTTTCTGAAAATAATCTGATCCGGCGCTATTACCGGCCTATTATGACGGCTGTTGCGGGGCTTCCTATTGCGGCCGCTATTCTCGCGGCGATCGGCTATTATGATACGGCTGTCGTTCTACTGTCCCGCCTGTTTCTGACAGCCGGACTGACGCTGGCCACCTATACGCTTTATGGCTTGCTTCGGCGCAGTTTACTGGTCGCGCAAAGACGCCTGTCTCTACGTCAAGCTCAGGAAAGATACGAGCAGCTGAAATTGGCCAGAAAAGAAAAAGCCGAAGCCGAGCAGCGCGGCGATGCGTCTCCAGCTCAGCCCATTAATCAAGTGAATTATGATGAGATTGATGTGGAAACGCTCAACCGGCAATCCGTTCAGTTGATCAACACTTTTATTGCATTGGGATTTGCCATTACCATGTGGATCGTGTGGCGAGACTTGTTCCCGGCCCTGTCCGTATTTGACGAGGTCAAGCTCTGGCCCAAAGAAGATGTCACCCTTTGGAATCTGATTCAGTCTCTCGCCATTGCCGTCTTAACTTTTATTGCCGCCAAAAACATTCCCGGCCTGCTGGATGCATTTATTTTGAACCGCTCCCGTATGGACCGCGGTACCCGCTACGCGACTACAAGCGTGTTTGGCTATATCATTTTTGCCATCGGGTTTTTCTGGGCCTTTCATAAACTGGGGATGGACTGGTCGCAGCTGCAGTGGATTATAGCCGCTTTGTCAGTCGGTATCGGCTTCGGACTTCAAGAAATTATCGCTAATTTTGTCTCCGGTTTGATAATCTTGTTTGAACGCCCCATTCGGGTCGGCGATTATATCACTATTGGCGATAAAAGCGGCACGGTCCGGCGCATTCAAATCCGCGCAACCACATTGTCCGATCTGGATAACCGAGAGATATTTATTCCGAACAGAGAGCTCATTACTCAGAAAGTCACCAACTGGACCCTTACGGATTCTATTACGCGCGTCATCATTCCGGTGGGTATTGCTTATGGGTCAGACACGGACAAGGCCCGCGACATCATGCAGGACGTTTTGCAGAAAAATAAGCGCGTATTGCGGAAACCCAAATCCAATGTGTACTTCCTCGGCTTTGGCGAAAGCTCTCTGGATTTTGAACTGAGGATATTTGTCAGAAGTGTGGACGACCGCTTTGAGGTCAGCCATGAACTGCATACCGAAATCAATAGAGCGCTCAAAGATGCCGGGTTTGAAATCCCCTTCCCGCAGCGGGACCTGAACATACGTTCCCAGCCCGAGACTTAGGCGTAGCCTTCCGCAGCGCAGAGCTCTTTGGTCAGGACCTTGCTCATATCGCCGTCCACATTTTTCAAAACGACCGGGTCCATCACCTTGCGAAATAATGGCGGGAAATAAGCCAGTAGGAACATCGTGCCATAACCATAGGGCAGTTCCGGCGAATCTTTGAGATTACGAAGGTGCTGATAATGGCGAGACGGATGGGCGTGATGATCGGAATGACGGGCCAGATTATAGCTGATCATATTCGTCACCATATTTTTTGTATTCCAGCTGTGATGGGGCATACAGGGCAGATATTTTCCGTCCGGGCGTTTCTCGCGCAGAAGGCCGTAATGCCCGACATAGTTTTGCATGGACAGCATGGATGAGCCGAACGCCGCTGCGCCAATCAGATAAGGCAGGACGATCCAGCCAAATGCGGCAATGACGGCGCCCCAGAGGACAAGCTGAATGGCAACGGTCAGAATAACCTCATTACTCAGCGACCATTTGGAGTGGCCGCGCCGCTTTGCCCGTTTGGACTCCAAACGCCAGGCCCGCTTCCACGCGCCGGGATATTCGCGCGCCATAAATCCGTAATAGCTCTCACCAAAGCGCGCCGTCGCGCTGTCTCGGGGAGTCGCGACATCGGAGTGGTGGCCTGTATTATGTTCTACCCGGAAATGGCCGTAAAAAACGGGGGCCAGGGTAATGAGGGCAATCCATTTTGAAACTTTATCAGTTTTATGGCCGATTTCGTGTCCGGAATTGAGCGCAAAGGCCAACCCTGCCCCGTGCACCCAGGCCAGCGCAATATAGCTTGATACCGGCAGAGGATGGGTGGCTACATACCAAGCCCCGATGAGCCAGCTCATATAAATCACCGGGAAAGATGCGTGAACCATGAATTTGTAAAACGGACTAAGCTCGACCATTTCGTGATCAAGCCCGAGCATGTCGTGTTTGTCATCGCCGACGAGGTTTTCGACAATCGGCATAATCAAATAGATGAAAACCAGCGGCGCCCAGGCCATATGTACATTCCCCGTCAACATCATCAGACCAACACCCATGAGCGGGATAAACGGATAGGTCATCGAGACCAGCCAGATATGACGTTTAGCCGATGGGTTTTTTTCAAAATATGCAACGAGACTCATGGAGACGCTCCTCTTTCACCTTAAACACATACTCTTATTGATAATTTTGTCAATAACATAATTGACAATTTTATCAATATTGTGTTTTCGCCGCTCTCGCTTATAAAGTTATTTATGAGCGCGACTCGCCAAAGATTGAGCCCGGAAGCCCGGCGGAAACAGTTGATTGAGCTGGCCATGGAGGTCTTTGCCTCTCAAGGCATTGAACGGGCCGGCCATACGGAAATTGCCAAGTTGGCGGGTGTTTCGACGGCCACAGTTTTTAATTATTTTCCGACCCGGGATGATCTGGTCGTAGCGGTACTCGGCGAAATCAGGAAACAGGTCAGAGCCATGTTTGCCGCCATGGGCGATGCCAAAACCGATAGTGCCGTCGGCGTTCGTATCATGGTTGCTGGATTTGATTACCTTATCGAAACCCAGTCAAACCTGATCAAATGTTTCTTGCGCTGGTCCGTGGCTTTCGGCGACACAAACCGGGCGGCCTTTCTCAGTTTTCAAGATGAACTTTTAAGCGAAATCTCCCAGCGTCTCAAAAACGCCCAACCGGACCGATCAGACGCCCGGATTATTTTAGGCGCCGCCGACATGTACGCCCTCATGAAACTGGACAATACGCCCCCGGATGTTATTGAACGCTTCGTCGATCGACTGCTCTCCGTTCTGGGTGAATAATGCGAAGTTTTACTGTTCTGATTTGCGCAAGCATACCTTTATTGTGTCATGCTCAGACGCCGGTTTCTCAAAGCGAAGAAATCATCGTAACCGGTGAACGGCAAAGTCAAGACAAGCTCACCTATCCGGCGGCCATTGATGTTTTATCAGCGGATGAACTACAGAACATTTCTCTGGTCCACGCCGCCGAAGCGCTGAATTCGGTTCCGGGTGTGCACATTCACCGCGGCAGCGGACTTGAACATTTAACTTCAATACGCTCCCCTGTTCTGACGGGCGGAGCGGGAGCTGGATCCTTCCTTTACCTGCAAGACGGGATACCTCTTCGAGCCGCGGGCTTTTCCAACGTCAACGGACTGTTCGAAGCCCAGACCGAACTGGCAGCATCGACGGAAGTTTTCAAAGGCCCCGGAAGTGTTCTCTATGGTTCCAATGCCTTGCACGGACTTATCAATGTCATCAGCCCTGAGCCCGACGGTAGAAATCAGTACAAGATTTTAGTTGGTGAAGACGGACATATCTCTGGCGCGGTTCGCCTATCAGATGACCAGTTTTCTATTAATTTCGCAGCCGCCTATGACGACGGCTTTCGGGAAAATTCGGGCTACGAACAGCAAAAGTTGACGGTTCGGCTGGACGAAAATATTGCCGGTTGGGATATGAGCTGGCAGCTCGCCCTGCAAAATCTGGATCAGGAAACCGCCGGGTTTATTCGCGGCGATGACGCCTATCTGGATGACGACATCCGTTTTACCAATCCCAACCCGGAAGCGTACCGCGACGCGCAATCAGCCCGAACTCACATTCGGCTGGAAAAAGACAATTTCGTCATCATGCCCTATGCGCGCTGGACCGATCTGGAGTTTTTGCGCCATTTCGTGCCCGGTCAGGCCACGGAAAAAGTCGGGCATTGGAGCGTCGGCAGTCTCAATACATGGTATGGTGAAAACTTGATCCTGGGTTTTGATGCTGAATTCACCAAAGGCTACTTGGATGAATTTCAGGCAGGTCCCAGCGTGTTTTCTTTTGTGCAGGGCGCTCATTATGATTACGAAGTCGATGCTATCACTCTGGCCGGATATGGTGAATATGATTTGGAACTGGGCGGGAAAACCGAACTGTCCATCGGGACGCGGGCGGAATATGTAGACTACGCCTATGATAACCGAATTGATACGGCCGATGTAGGTCGTTTCCGGCGCGTAGATGACCGCTCCGATAGTTTCTTTATCGTCACGCCCAAAATCGCGGTTTCCCATGAGCTCTCTGAAAACGTGAATCTCTATGCCCGCGCTGTTCGAGGCGCCCGAGCGC
Source organism: uncultured Hellea sp. (assembly GCA_964418815.1). GTDB lineage: Bacteria > Pseudomonadota > Alphaproteobacteria > Caulobacterales > Maricaulaceae > JACOMS01. The sequence goes on along the minus strand of CAYQNQ010000003.1, from coordinate 46,141 downwards.
CGCAGGTTGCGGACCTCTATTCTCTGCAAACGCAGCAGCAGCCCGGCGAGATTGAAAGCGAGACGCTTGATAGCCTGGAAGCCGGAATAAAATATAACGCCGCAGACTTAAGTTTCGAGCTCGCCGCCTATGCTCAGGAAAAGGATAATTTCTTTTTCAGAAATAGCGCCGGGCTTAATGTGATTGACGGCAAGACCAGTCACCGCGGTCTGGAAGTCTCCGCCCAGTGGCAGCCGCTAAAGTGGCTGGAGCTGTCCGGCAATATCAATCTGGCCGATCATACTTACAATTTCTCTGACGCTGCGAACTCCCCGTCCAACACCATTACTGCAGGCGACAAGGTAGATACCGCGCCAGAAATTTACGGAACCGGAGTATTGAAACTTCTACCCCTTGAAGGCTTCTCCACGGAAATAGAATGGCGGCATCTGGGGGAATATTTCCTCGACCCCGGCAATACCCAGACCTATCCCGGCCACGATGTCTTTGTCCTGCGAGGTCAGTATGAGTTTGCAGACGATCATATCTTGTTCGCGCGGCTCGATAATCTCTTTGATAAGCGCTACGCCAACCGCGCCGATTTCGCCTTTGGCTCAGAGCGTTATTTCCCTGGACGTCC
>CAYQNQ010000003.1:5527-45422 GCA_964418815.1 uncultured Hellea sp. | reverse complement strand
GAAGGCGTGCGCAAGCTGCAATCCGTCCGGGCCGAGATGGAAGATCTGACCGTTATGCTCGATGACCCGGAAATGGGCCCTATGGCCAAAGAAGAACTACAGGCTCTTAAAGAAAAGCTCCCGGAACTGGAACATGAAGTCTCAGTCCTCCTGCTCCCCAAAGACAAAGATGACAATGCCTCTATCGTGCTTGAAATCCGCGCGGGGACCGGCGGCGACGAAGCCGCGATTTTTGCCGGCGATTTGTACCGCATGTATGCCCGCTATGCGCAGCTCAATAAATGGAAGGTCGAGATCGAGTCTGAATCCGAGGCCGAAATGGGCGGCTTTAAAGAGATTGTCGCCTCCATCTCCGGCGCCGGTGTTTATGGCATGATGAAGTTTGAATCCGGTGTTCACCGGGTCCAGCGCGTCCCCGTGACTGAAACCCAGGGCCGCATTCATACCTCCGCCGCCACGGTCGCCGTCCTGCCCGAACCTGAAGATATAGATATCGGATTTTCCATGGGCGATGTCCGGGTCGACACGATGCGGGCGTCTGGCGCGGGCGGACAGCACGTCAACAAAACCGACTCGGCCGTGCGCATGACCCATATCCCGACAGGCGTAGTTGTCGTCTGCGATGCCAAATCCCAGCACATGAACCGGGCCAATGCCGAGCGCCTACTTAAAATGCGCCTCTACGATATGGAAAAGCAGCGCCTTGACGCGGAGCGCGCCGACGAGCGCAAAGGACAGGTCGGCTCCGGCGATCGCTCAGAACGCATTCGCACTTATAATTACCCTCAAGGCCGGGTGACGGACCACCGCATTAATCTAACGCTATACAAGCTCGATAAAATCGTGGCCGGCGATGAACTCTCCGACGTGATTGACGCCCTGATCGCCGAAGACCAGGCGGCCCGACTGGCCGCTATGGAAGCGGACGGTTAAACAGCTATCTGCTTTTAGACGGCTTACTGACAAACATACATATAATTGCCGCAGGTTTTCATGAAATAGACACTGGAGCCATTGGCAGCCTGAATGCGGAAAGCCCGTAAATCCCGGTCTGATGCCACATTGAGCTGTGAATACTCCAGTCCGTGGAAAGGTCCATATCCGAGTAATCCCTTGGAGCCCCGAACAAGTGTATCATCAGAAAAATATGCGGCTTTGGCGTCTGCAAACCCCTGACTATATCCCATCGACCGGAATAAATAGTCCAGATATTTTCGGTCAAAGTCATTGGTCTGATAGCGCAGATTCAATTTGTCATAAAATTGCGCCGGCGTAAGACCATGGCTGTCACCAAACTCCGGATAAGTTCCGAGCCTTGTGACGTTTTTGGGCGCCGAATTATCTGCAACGTTGAAAATCGAAACATTGGACGGTCCACAATAGCTGATGGCCTCTATTGGTTTAGGCATGGGTTTTTCAGCTATGACAACTGGTTCTGGGACGGTCTCGACCACGGGTTCGACCGGCTCCGGCATGGGCTCGGGTGCGGGTGCGGGTTCAGGCGTCGGCTCTGGCGCGGGCGGCGGTTCCACTGCGGGCGGCGCTTCCAAGGCCGGTTCCGTAATGTCTTTCACGGCTTCCACGGCTGTGCTGGCCTCAGATTCGGCAAGCACCGGCGTGACCGCCGTTTTCGCAGGGATACATTGCTTTAATCCGAATAATGCCAGTATTAATAATAGAGGCAATAGCAGCCAGATCCATCTAAAGCCGCCGCCGGCCTGTCCCGTCGCGACAGCTGCGGCGGTCCCTGTGCCGATGGCAGCGGCCTTAGCCGCAACAGGGGCAGCAATTGGCGCAGCTACGGGAGCAGCCTCTGACATAACCGGCGCAGGTGTGGGCGGAGGGGGCGGAGGCGGAACTGGTCTGGGCGTTGGAGTTGGCGTTGGCGCGGCGGCCTTGGGAATAACAGGTTTTTCAATCCTGGGCTCAACCGGTTTGGCCGGAGCTATATCCGCAGCAGCCTTGGCTGCTATAGCCGTACCGGCAGCGGCCGCCGCAATTGCGGCCGGTTTAACTTTAACCCGCTTGACTTTGGGCTTGGCAGCAACCGTACGAACGGTTTTCGCTTTGACCCTTTTCACTTTAACTTTCGTCTGCTTGACCTTGGATTTCGTGGGCGCTGCCGCCTTCGGCGCTATCCGCGCTTTCTTGGCGGTGACCGGCTTCTTAACCGCAACCGGCTTCGGCGCCGGTTTTTTTGCGGCAGGTTTTTTAGACGTTGTTTTAACCGCCGCTTTTGGTTTCGCTTTCGCTTTGACCTTTTTGACTTTCGGTTTTTCAACCGGCGCCGCAACGGCTTTGGCTTTCACCTTGATAATTTTCGCAGGCGACGTTTTGGGCTTGACCGTTTTCGCGGCACTGCTTGTCTTTGGTTTTGCCGACTTAGATTTTGTTGCTTTAGGCTTTGTTGCTTTGGGTTTGGCAGCTTTGGCAGGCTTCGCTCCGGAAATTGAGGCGGCTAAAGCACTGGCGCGGCCAGCTCCGCTCAATCGTGGTTTTGACTTGGCTTTCTTGGATAGAGAGGGCGCTGATTTTCGCTTTTCTACAGGAGACGTTTTGGATTTAGCCGCTTCCAGATTAGAGGCTTTGTTACGCCGCTTTTGGGTTTCCAGCTCATCTGTTTTGGCTGGTCGTTTCCGGGGTTTTTCTTTCTGGACATAATAAGTATCCATGGGCTTCTGAACATATCCCCGGCTCCCAGCATACCAGGACCGGCGCGTCCGCGTGGCACCGGAAGGCGCGCGGCCGTCAAAAAAAGAACGAACCGATCCGGCGCCCTGCTCGGCGCCTTCCAGCGAATCATACCAGACAGACCGGGCAATTTCCTTACCGTTACGCGCTTTTATCCTGTAATCGCGTTTGCCGCTCTTAAATTTCTTGAAAACATATCGGTCAACATCCGGCATATTTCGAATAACAGAGTCGACGCCGTTTAGCATGGCATCTTCGCTGCCATATCCTTCGGATATAAGCTCGATTCGGCTGTCTACATTATATGTAAAATAATGCAGGTCGTCTTCACCCACAAACGTCGTGAATCCATCAACCGAACTGTCGACATTGTTTTGATAAAACGCCAAGGGACGGTAATCCTGCTCTCTGGATTTTCTTGCAGGTGCTGGCTTTACCTTCGCTTTTTTTGGCACTTTGGCCGCTCCGGTTGTTTCAAGTCTGGACGATCCGCTCATCTTTGAAATCAGCGACTGCGCACGGGCCTGGGACGCAATTGGGCCGGAGACAGCGATTTCCTGATGATTTCCCGCAACAAGACTGACGCCCATTCGGCCATCCCTGCGCTCACCAATTCGAAAGCGTTTTTGGATTTGCGCATTTTTCCGGACCGACTCTATGCCGTTATCCCGGCCCTTCTCTGCCGTATAGGCCTGGCTGATTAGAAATACGTCGCCGTCAGCATAATAACAAAAATAATATTTTCCGCCGACTGAAAATCTTGAAAACCCGTTATCTACGGATTGGCTGTGCGTCCTGTAAAAATCGACGGATTCATATTCGTCATTTTGATTATTATCGGCCATTAAGTCCCCCAACTCAGAAGATGGCAATTTGGCGATACATAAAAAATTATCAAGAGGAATTTACATAGGCGTGGTGGGCCCCGGTATGAGATCTATATGAAACAGGCTGGACTACCACGTTTAGCCCAATCCAATGATCAATAGCCCGATAACTGGGCGCAATGCGGGCGCCGGGACCCGACTCATATATTAACCATAGCTCCGCACAGAATGTGTTCACGTCGTCTCACGTTTCTGTCACCCAGAGTCACAAAAATGTGGCGTAAGCTTTAAGTGATTTTTCCGGCGGGTTCCGCCATTAATGTGTCATCCCTTGTGTGCGGGTCGTCCCTCCCCGCATCATTTATTACCTCCACCAAGGTAATTCCCTTCCTGGCCCTTGTCCCAAGGGTCGGGATCTTTTTTAGTACCAAAGACCGGATATGACGTGCCAGCGTGGCCGTCGTCGGACCTCATACCCGCGCGGCGGATTGACCATGAGCTCAGGGATAGATACGGGCACGGGTACATCAAGGCCGCCTTCCAGCGCCATGAGGCGCTCAACCCGCTCCTGCGTGGGAGGATGGGTCCGCAGCATGGCCGGCTCCGGAATTTTCCGGCCCGGCATGACAGCCTGTAGCCAGCTCTTTTTGGCCTTTTCGACCTTCTGGAGCGCGGAAGCCAGACCGGCCGGATCGCCTGTAATGCGCACGGCGCCCAAATCCGCTTCATATTCGCGGGTGCGCGACAGGGCCAGCTGCAAGAGCGTCGATCCGAGCGGCGCCAATAGAAGCACAACGACACATAACATGGGGATAGGCGGTTTAATGTCGAGAAGAAGCGCGCCCAAAGACAAAAGGAGCATTAACTGCCCGATTTGACCCATTGTATTGGTCAGCCGCGAAAACACATCGGCCAGGCCCATGACCCAGACATCTTTGTGCTTGATGTGGGATAGCTCGTGGGCCAAAACACCGGCGATTTCCCGGTTGTTCATATGCTGCAAAAGACCATGGGTGACGGCCACAACGGCCTGTTCTTCGCGGCCTGTCGCAAAGGCGTTGAGCATTTTAGAGGGCACGTAATAAAGGGTTGGCGGGTGTTCCAGTTCGGCGCGTTCAACGAGCCGGTCAAACAGGTCTTGTAATTCAGGTAAATCCCGGGGCCCAAGCGCTTTGGCTTTATACATCTTCAGGAGCATTTTAGGCGATGCGCGGCTGACCGAATAAATCAAAAACAGAGACAAAAGCACAGCGCCGATGACACCATTTACCCCCCACATAATATAGCCGGTCAAAGCCAATATGCCAAACATGGCTAAAATGATTTGGGTGGATTGGCCGCGATTATTCATAATGAAAACCTAATGAGGCCTCAAAAAGGATGCAAGAGCCCTGAGCCCGCCAATGTCAGTGGCATTTGGATTAGCCGCATTTCGGACAGGTTTTGGGCAGGTCTCGCATAATTTCGTCCAGCAAATCCTTAGCCGCTTGCGCGTCGCTGCTGATATGTCCGATTGCCCAGGCGTACTGAATGACTTTATGTCCGCCCTGCGGACCGTCTTCGGATTCCAGCAAAACCTCGGGATGGTTTGGACAAGGGACGATGCTGCCGCCTTCAATGCCCCAGAGTTTAACCTTACGGCGGAAATCTCCGCGGCCCTTTTTAAGGGTTTTCCTCATGCCTCATAATACATCAAGAATCGCGTTTGCCAAATTCGGAATATTGCTCGCGTTTGCACCGGCGATGTTCATCCGGCCGGACGGCATCATATAGATGGAATGACCGGTTCGCAGTTTGTCCACTTGCTCAGGCGATAATGGCAGCGTGGAAAACATGCCGTTTTGCCCGAGAACGGCATTGGCGATATTTGCGGCACCTTGCACCCGAAGGGCATCAGACAGCTGTTTACGCAGAACCTGCATACGGACCCGCATTTCATCCAGCTCTTCAGACCAGACCTTACGCAAAGACGCGTCGCCCAGAATTGTTGCAACCAGAGTAGCGCCGTGATCGGGCGGCATAGATGTCAGGCGGCGCTGCAGCGCACCGAATTGATCCTGAACCAGCTTTGCCTGGTCTGGCGAATTGGTTATGGCGGCCACAAGACCAACACGCTCTTTATATAGGGCGAAATTTTTTGAGCATGACGCAGCTATCAAAGTTTCCGGGCAGGTTTCTCCCACCAGCCGTAAACCGTAAGTATCCTCCTCAACCCCATGCCCCAATCCGAAATAAGCCAGATCCACAAATGGGATCAGACCGTGGTCTCGCAGGAATGGCGCGAGGTGATCCCATTCTTCTTTGGAGAGATCCGCGCCGGTCGGGTTATGACAACAGCCATGAATGATAATGACGTCACCAGGCCTGGCCTCGTCTTTGAGACAGGCCAGCATATCGTCAAAATCCACACTGAGCGTTGCCTTGTTGTAATAGGGATATTGTTTGATGGTCAGGCCTGCGGAACCGATTAGCGGTGTATGATTGGCCCAGGTCGGCGTCGGCACCCAGACTCGGGCCGAACCGCCGGCTGACATGATGAGTTCGGCGCCGAGGCGCAAGGCCCCAGAACCGCCTGTGGCCTGGGCGCTGGCAATCAGATTATTTTTTAGAGGCCCATACTCAGCCCCGAAAATCAAATCGAGCATTTCTGTCCTAAACGCCGCATTACCAATCGTGCCCACATAGGATTTTGTAATCTCGTATGTCAGATTTATCTTGGACGCCATTGCAACGGCCCGCATGATCGGTGTCGCACCGTCCTCGGTCTTATAAATGCCGGCCCCTAAATCAATTTTATTGGGACTATTGTCCGCTTTGGCAAGCTGCATCACGGCCATAATGGCATCAGTCGGTCGGGCTTCGAGACTCTCAAACATAAGATACTCCGGTGAAATCGAAGGCGCTTCCCTATAGGAGTCGCAAGCCTGTGGAAAGATAAAATTTAATAGGGTCTTGCGCAACCGATGCAGACCCTTATGTTCGGCGAAAATTTTCAAGGGGAATGCTCGTGTTCAATTGGCTGACAGACTGGTTTTCTAATTCTGCCGCTAAAATTCAGAACGATGGATTTATAGGGTTGATCGAGGTATTAAACGGGATTGTTTGGGGTATTCCCATGCTGGCACTTCTGCTTCTAACCGGCGCCTTTTTGACGGTTGGATTACGCGGAATGTCCATTCTTCGCGTTCCTTATGGATTTAAGCAACTTTTTAGAAAAAGATCCGGAGACAAAGAAGAAGGGGATGTTTCCCCCTTCGCAGCTCTAATGACGGCTCTATCTTCTACTATCGGCACCGGTAATATTGCCGGTGTGGCCGCCGCGATTGCGATCGGCGGACCCGGTGCCATTTTCTGGATGTGGATGACAGCCATTGTTGGTACTGCCACCAAATTCTCTGAAGGGGTTTTGGCCGTAAGATTTCGAGAAATCGATGCCAATGGTAATCGAGTGGGCGGTCCTATGTATTATATTAAGAACGGACTGGGCCCCAAATGGAAATGGCTTGCCGTAACCTTTGCAATTTTTGGAATGTTGGCCGCCTGGGGAACCGGGGCCTCAATCCAGTCCAATTCGGTCGCTGACGCGCTGAACGGAACTTATGGAATCCCGCCTATATTTACAGGCGTCGTTTTAGCTGCAGGGGCGGCCGCTGTAATAATCGGCGGAATTGAACGTATTGGAATCGTCGCCAGTGGCGTTGTACCTTTTATGGCTTTATCCTATTTCATGGCAGGCATTGTCGTCATAGGAATGAACATCAGCGAAGTTCCAGCCGCATTCGGTATGATATTTAAAGGCGCTTTTGGTTATCATGAAGCAACGACCGGGATAACCATCGGTCTACTGATGCTAGCCATGCAAAAAGGTGTTGCACGCGGCATTTTCTCTAACGAAGCCGGTCAAGGATCAGCGCCAATCGCCCATGCAGCCGCCCGAAACAAAGACCCGGTCAATCAAGGTTTGGTCGCCATGCTGGGGACCGTCATCGACACACTAATAGTTTGTACAATTACGGCCCTAATTATATTGACTTCCGGAGTTCTCGAACCTCAGTGTTTTCCAAATCCTGAGAATGTGAAAGATTTGTTTGCTGGAAAACAAGCAGCAGGCTGTGATACAGGCGCGCCTCTTACGGTTGCCGCATTTGATGCATCGCTAACGAATTTAGGAAAGCATATTGTGACCCTTGGCCTGGTCGTCTTCGGCTTCACCACAATTCTGGGGTGGTCCTATTATGGGGAACGGTGCTGCGCATTTCTTTTTGGAGAAAAAAGCATCCTTCCTTACCGGATAAGTTGGGTTGTTGTTGTATTTGCCGGCGCTGCAGTCTTGGCGCTCGAAGGCAGTATATCAAACATCGTCAATATTTTCTGGTTGATTGCGGATACGCTGACGGGTCTGATGGCGGCGCCGAACCTGATAGCTCTCCTGCTTCTTTCTCCGCTGGTCTTCAAAATGGCGCGGCTTTACTTTCAAGCCAAGAAAGAAGGCGTAGAGCCGGATTTCGACTCCATTGAATAATGATCATCCGTCCGGTAGACATAACGGACATAGATGAACTAGCGGCCCCGCTTTCAGAGCTTGGGGCCGTTACTTTTACCGAAAGCTTTGGACACTTATATAGCGCCAAAGATTTGTCATTTTTTGTCAATAAAAACCATTCGGAAACAGCCTACCGAAGAGATATCAAAGACACCGCACATCACATCTCGGTGGCACAAACCGCCACAGAACTCGTCGGATATATTTCTCTGGGTCCCAATCATCTGCCCTGTGATCCTCCTGTGCAAAATAGCGTTGAACTTACAAGGCTGTATATTAGGTCCAACCATCAAAGTCAGGGAATAGGTCAGAAGCTACTAGACTGGGCTGTGCCTCATGCCCAAGGGCTGGGTTTCAAAAATATGGTCTTGAGTGTTTGGTCGGAAAACTTTGCCGGACATAGATTTTACGAGCGAAATGGATTTGAAAAAATAGGTGAGTATCAGTTCCCGGTAGGAGATCATCTCGACGATGAATGGATCCTGTTAAAGACCCTATAAAAAACCCTCTCAATGGAGGGCTTTGAAATATTTAGTCTTATATTTAATGTTTATCGGCGGCGGCCCCGTTTGCGCCGTTTAACATCTTCATAGGCACCGTGAGCCCGGCGGGCGTCATTGTAATAGCCTTGGGCCCGATCATAGGTCGTTCCGCTGCTATAGCTTCCTTGCGAATGTCCGCCTGAATAGCTACCGCTGTGATGCTGCGCGCCGCCGGAACGGCTGTGGCCTTGCCGGCTCTGGCTGCGGTTATAGGCGTCTATAACATCTTTGCCGTAACAATCGCCTTTGCGGCTATCACCGCAAACGACGCCTTCATAATCATAGTGTGTTCCGCTTTGACGCTGATAAGTCCGCGCTGGAGCCGGTGCATGGGTTGCAGGCGGCGCTACATAACCGGAAGAATGACCGCTATAGCTGGATGAACTGTGAGAGTAAGTCGGCGCGGTTGGATTCGGCTCCAGATAAGTTCCGGTTTCGCAAACCACACGGCGCCATTCCCAACGCTCGTCTTCGACAGGGACCTGAACGGATACATTGTCATACTGCGCCGGGACTTCCTGTCCTACGAAAGCGCGGGCCGGCAAAACATCCTCAACCATGACCGTTTGATACTGGGCCGGAATCGGAATTTCCTCGACGCCGCCCGGATCCACCAGAACCTGCTTGGTAATTGACTGATATTTGGCCGCAACCGGTACGCGGTGAACCGTGGACGGTTTTGTCATGACCCGGCGTGTAAAACTAACCGATTGACCCGGCTCTTCCACGAGGCACCAGATTTCGCAAGAATTACCACAAAGCGTCGCTTCGGAACGCGAAGCGCCATATTGCGTTGTAGAGTGATAGCCCTGTCCATGAGGACCGCCATCTGCTGTGGAGTGGATAACATAACCTTGGGCGCGCAAGGTCGCTGGATTTCCTTTTTTCCAGACGAGGCGCGGGCCGGTAACCTGCTGAGTTTCCGTTCTGGTTTGAAACTCCGGCGGAGAGACCTGCAGTTTTTCATAGGCAGGACGCACCATCATTTGCTCGGTTACAGTTGAGTAGCGCGGCTGACGGACCCGGTATTCAACGCCGGGTTCTTTGGTCATCACTTCCTGCGCTCGGCTGGAAATCATGGGCTGCTCCACCTGATATTCCGTGTAGCCTTCCTGAACCAGGACTTGTTGATGGCTTGCATCAAAACGGGCCGGAACCTTTACGCGGGTATAGCATTCACCAGCATTTGGATTGGCTGGAATAGCGCTTGGCAGGGGCGGAACATGGCCGCCGCCAGCAATAGCTGATATAGAACTAATAGCCGTAATAGATACAGCCAATAGTCCGGATTTCTTGAGTATTTTGGACATAAAAACCCCACTCACCTTCTATATATTTAGTTTGAGGTACATTCAAAATATTTGAAAAAGCACGTCTTTACAAACTGTTCATGCAGTTGATTATAGCAAATAGCATGCCTTTTTCTAATGGCTTAGCGCCATTGATGAGTGGGAATCGGGCTTATCGCGCTAGGCGAGATTGTGTTTCAAACGGGGACATATCCACACCCAAAACACGATGATTCCAAGCGCGCCGATGCCATTTGCCAGTGCATCCGCCCAGGATGCCGTCCGGTTTGCGCTCAAAGTTCCCTGCATGAATTCAATAATTAGCCCAAAACAAAAGCTGCTGAAAAATATCAAAACGAGCGACCGTTTCGGCAGCGCAAAGACCATTCCGAAGGTCAAAACTGCATAAGCCAGAATATGAAGTACCTTATCGATATTGCCGCCGCTGGGCGGGGCCGTAACGCTCATCATGGAAATCGTGGAAATCAGCCCAAAACTAACGACCAGGACAGCCCAGCCCAGGGCAATCAGCCAATTTGAGCGGGGTCGCGGAAAGGCCGTATTTCGCCATTTGGGAAATTTTATCATGCGGGTTTGCGCCTTTGATAACTTGAGGATCATCTATTTAACGGATAAGTCTAAATAAGACCTAACCTATTTGAAACTCTACTTGGGCCAAATTATGACCGTATTAAATCCAAAAGATGTTGCCGCCAAACTGGAAGGATGGACGGGCGGCGACGACTTTATAACCAAAGTCTTCCGGTTTGAGGATTTCGCCGCAGCTTTTGGATTTATGACCCGTATTGCCATTGTTGCAGATAAAATGGACCATCACCCGGAATGGTTTAACGTCTATAACCGCGTTGATGTGACTCTCACGACCCATGATGCCGGCGGGGTAACGGAAAAAGACATAAAGCTGGCCGAAGCCATGGAAAAGGCGGCAGGGTCAATCTGATTTGGGCGTTTACATTGGCTTTCTGGAGAGCTTGTTATGCCAGATTTCCCAATTTTCAGCCTTTTTTTCGAATGTGGATATGTCGCCAGGTTTGGTTTTGAATCCGACCCCAATCACGACCTGAGGCCGTGTTTCACTGGGGCCAAATGAATAAACTCGGCACTCGGCAAAAATTTTCATAAGGGATCGAAAGGCATTGGGGGTAAACCGCCAATAGTCGCTGGGATATCCATGGATTGGAAATTCGAACACGGAACTCATGATTAGAATTCCATTTGGAGCCAGAACACGGTGCATTTCTCTTACAGCTCTGCGGGGATATTCGACATGCTCAAGCGTATCCAATGAAAATATACTCCCGACAATGCCATCTCCGATATCAAGTTTGTGCAGGTTTTGAACCTGATCGACGCCCGGCCCGGGGCGCATATCGCACCCCACATATTCATGCTTTGGCGCAATAAGATCCTTGATGTACTTCTTGTCGGTTTCAGCTTCATGAACTTGCAAGGCTCCAAATTCGTAGACCGGGTTTTGGAGCGGTAGCGAATCCAGACAGATTTTCACAAATTTTCGGTTCTGGGCTTTCAATTTACATAACCCCGGTCGTATTTTCTCCGGCAGTCCCGATGACATTATCAGCGACATAGGGGTTATTCGCCCGTTCCTGCCCGAATGTGCTGGCCGGGCCGTGACCCGGGACAAAGCGCATATCAGACCCCAGCGGCCAGAGTTTTTCCTGAATGGATTTGATCAGTGTCGCATGATCCCCTCTGGGGAAATCCGTACGGCCAATGCTGCCCCGAAACAGTACATCACCCACAAAAGCAATTTTTAGATCCTTATTGTAAATAACAACATGGCCCGGTGTGTGGCCGGGTGTGTGAGCCACGCCAAATTCCATTTTCCCTAAGGTTAAAACGTCCCCGTCTTTCAAATATCTATCCGGGACCACATCCTTTCCCATACCAGGCATGCCATATTTGGCATAAGAGGCTTCGATTTGCTCAAGCCAGAAGAGATCATCTTCATGAGGCCCTATGACCGGAACCCCGAGCTCGGCGCGAATATCCTCGGCGCCCCCCGCGTGATCCAGATGACCATGGGTCAGCCATAACTCCTTAATGGTGACACCTGCCTCTTTGGCGGTTTTCAGCAGCTTTTCAGGCTCGCCGCCCGGATCAACAAATACGCCTTCCATAGTCGCTATATCCCATAGCATAGAGCAATTTTGCTGGAGCGGGGTTACAGGAATTACACGTAGCTGAATGTCAGATAAATTTTGGCTCATAGGTCCTCTCAACGTTCAGTTAGCATTCACACACTCTCTCGTAAATGCCGGTTAACTTGTCGAATTGATGAGTTGTCTCTCTCTTACTGACCCTGTCGTTTTAACGCGGCAGGGTTTTTTCTTTATTGGCGCGGGTTGCTCCAGACTGGCCGTTAATGCGGGCCATTTTTATGATAAATTATCTTTTAGATAATTGACCAGATTTGCCAGTGATAATGTCTTCTGCGCCGGCCGCGAAGATTTCCATTCTTCGTTGGATTCAATCGCCTTTGCCTTTTCTGCCCCGAGAACCAGGTCCTTCACGGTTACCTCTCCGCGAGCCATTTCGTCTTCGCCCATAATAACGGCGAATTTGACCCCTCTCCGATCTGCATATTTCATCTGTTTGGTTAAATTACCGGTCCCCACATAAACTTCGGCCCGAATACCTTCGGTCCGGATTTCTTCGGCCATTTTGAAATACTCACCCAATAGCGCGCGGTCCAGTACGGAAATAAATACGGGCGCTTGATAACCTTGCTGAATAGCGTCCAGTCGTTCCAGCGCAGACAACAATCGGGAAACCCCGAAACTAAACCCTGTCGCCGGAACTAATTGACCGCGAAACCGGGAGACCAGATCATCATAGCGGCCACCGCCTCCGATGGAACCAATCCGAACCGGGCGGCCTTTACGGTCTTTAATATCAGCCAGTAATTCCACCTCAAAGACCGGGCCGGTGTAATATCCTAAGCCCCGAACGATAGATGTATCGAAAGCCGCCCTTTCGGAGCTGCAACCGACGGCGCTCAATATCTGGTCGATGTCTTTAAGTTCCTGACAGCCGGCAAGGCCGCGTTCCGACTGTCCCACAAGCTTTTCCAAGTTCTGAATGGTTTGCCCGCGGTCTGGGTCGCTGGCTGTGGTAAACCCTAAAACCGCGTCTATGGCTTTCGGGGCCAGCATGGCACCTTTCGTGTAATCTCCGCTGTCGTCTTCCCGGCCTTCACCAAGCAGAGCTTCAACACCCTCCCGGCCCAAGCGGTCCAACTTATCAATGGCCCGAAGGACCTGCAGGCGCTGTAGACTGCCCTCCTGCGTATTTGGCACGCCCGTATTTTCCAGGATTCCGTCTAATAGTTTGCGGTTATTGACGCGCACTTGATACTGCCCGGGCTTCAAACCGGTTGCCGCCATCACATCGGCAGCCAATAATATCATTTCTGCATCCGCCGCTGCGCCGGGCGCGCCGACACTATCTGCATCACATTGAACGAATTCGCGGAAACGGCCCGGCCCCGGTTTTTCATTGCGAAAGACACTTCCAGCCTGATAGCGGCGATATGGTTTAGCCAGGGCGTCATAATTTTCCGCCACAAATCGTGCCAGCGGGGCCGTCAAATCATACCGAAGCGACATCCACTGTTCATCATCATCCCTGAGAGCAAAGACGCCAGTATTGGGACGGTCTTCATCCGGTAAAAACTTTCCCAGAACATCCGCATACTCGAAGGCGGGCGTTTGCAAAGGCTCAAATCCGTGTTTGTCATACACGGAAAAGGCAGCCTCTATGAGGCGACGCTCCGCCCGAAGAAGATCAGAAGGTTTGTCTTCAAAACCGCGCGGGCGCCGGGCCTTGGGACGGTTTGGCTTGTTTTTCTTTTTCGACATGTAAAAGGTCCAGATTTATGCTCGGGGTTTAGGCCTATCACCGACTGACCGCAAGCCCGCTATAGACTGAATTATACGGAAAATTAACTACGCCTCTAAACGGCGAATAAACCTTCTTTTGCTAAGTTCTGTCTCGGTTAGGGTCATGCTGTGAGGGTGCACACAGCGTGCAGGGTAAATTGGTGAAAACTGCATACGAAAAAGAACACCACAAAGCCGTCCAGAATTATATGGACTATCTGGCGGTGGCTCGCTCGAAATTCGAGGCGGCTCTTGAGGCATTAAAGGCTCGTAATCTCACGCCTGAAATCCGTATGGCCGCCGTGGGTATGGCCCATAAAATCAGCGGAAATGCGCTCATGTATGGTTACCAAGACCTCGGAGACCGTGCCCGTGAACTCGAAAACTTCCTGAGCTCTGACCAAAACCAGAATATGGCCATGGGGCAATCCCTGTGCCTGAAAATCCTGCAAAAAATAGATGAAATTCAGGCGCAGGTGAACATGCCCGAAAAAGCCGAATTTGGGGCAGAATCTTTCCAACATGACCCTACCCCTGACCGTTGGAAAACTGTCTCGATCAAAACCGGGGGCCTTGGCTCTAATGGCCAAAAGCCCTCGGTTTTACTTGTTCACAGCGATCCGGCCATGCTGGAAACGTTTCAAACGCTCATGTCAGCTGACTATGAGGTCGTCGCAATTGGCAGCGCGCATCAGGCCATGGCCATTGCAGTCAATAACAATCCGGACCTTGTTATCACAGAGCAGTCCCTCAAAGACATGACAGGGATCGATATGACTCGCTTTATTCGAAATGTTGAAGGCCTGTCCCAAACACCGGTCATTATGATTATGAGTAGCGATGATCCGGACGAGATCGTGGCGGCTGTTCAGGCTGGCGTAACCGATTGTTTCGAAAAAAATCGCGAGATTGAGCCTATTCTCAATCATGCCAAGGAACTGCTTAAAAAATCGCAGCATCACGTCCTGATTGTCGATGATGACAAAGCCGTTCGAGATCTCCTGAAAAGCCGGTTTGAAGCCTACGGAATTCGTGTCGATACGGCAAATGACGGCATTGAGGGTCTGGAATATCTGCGCAATCAAAAGCCGGACCTTATTGTATTGGACCGGATGATGCCGCGACTGGAAGGCGGGGCTGTCCTGTATCAGATTCAGCAGGAAATTAGCCTTAAATCCATTCCTGTTATGCTCGTCACCGCCATGACCAACAAGGATGATGCCATTACTTGGTTAGAGCGAGGCGCAACCGACTACATAACCAAGCCGTTTAATCCGGACGAAATCGTTCTGCGAGCCATCAGACATTTGAGGGTAGAGAAAAATGCTGCGTAAATTTAGAAAGTTTGGACAAGCCATACTCCTGGGAACAGCGTTTGCGGTCCTTTTACCATTATGGGCTTATGCCAGTACGCCTGAAGATATTTCAGCCCAGGCCCTAGTCTTAGCCGGCGATGAAAAACATGCGGCGGCGCTGGAACTGATAAGTCAGCAGCCATATGACGTTAAACAAAGCTATGATGTCCGTTTTACGCGGGCGCGTATCCTAGCCTGGGCGGGCGATCATGAAGCTTCAGCCGCAGAATATGAAAGTCTTCTCACGGCTTACCCCGGTAATCCCGACATCCAGAACGGATACGGATATCTGGAATATTATCGCGAAGACCTGGATCAGGCTGAATATTATTTCAATCAAGTTCTTGAAAACTATCCCGGATATGAGGACGCGCGAAAGGGCCTGAAACGTGTGGCCGGAGCCAGAGCCGATAAACTCGGCACAGATTATAATTGGCGCATTGATGCGAGCAGCGAAATCAGCTCCTTTAATAATGGTCAGGCGGATTGGAACACCCAGTCCGTGCGTGTTGAGTATGTTCCGGGCCGCTTTGCAGTTTTCGGATCGGCAAGCCGATATGAACGATTTGGTCTCAATGACCTTCAGTTCATGGCCGGTCTAAGATCTAACTCAAACAGTGACTTTAACTGGGAAATCGGCGCTGGATTCACGCCGGATGCCGATTTCAGAGCGGATTTCACGGGCCTTGGCCGCGTTGGCTATAAGTTCGATCTGGGCAATGACACGATTATTCACTCCTCCGTCGGTTACCAGTTCGATGATTATGGCCTGACTGGTGATGTCCATCAGGTCACGCCGGAACTTGTGGCTTATCTGGACAACGGTATGGTTTTCACGAGCCGCCTGATCCATGTCATGCAGGACGGCCAAGCTGACCAAACCGGATTTCTGTTCTCGGGTCTCACGCCTGTCACTGATAGGCTAAGCGCGCGTTTAGGTTATGCCAACGCCCCTGAAACCGTTGACGGCGTCGCTATCAGTACGGAAAGCGTGTTTGGCGGGCTCTCTTATCAACTTAGCGATAATACTAACATTCACGGCACTTATTCTCTCGATAACAGAAAAGGTGTTTACATACGGGACGGCTTTAATGTTGGACTTACTCAAAAATATTGAGAACGTCCTGTTATTCACCCTCTGGTGTATTTCGGCATGTTTGATCCTCTCGTCACTCGGCGTGGCCCTTTGGCTGAGTATTCGCCGAGTCAGACGCAATAAAAAACAGTTTCAAATTCAAAGCCGGCAGGTCCGGTTTGAATCCTACCTTCGAGAGCTGCTTGCGGAAAAAGATCTTCCAAAAAATATAACGCTACCCTCGGATATTCGGTCTGACCGCACCGCCGTTACGGCCGGCCTTTTGAAATATTTCAAGATGGTCAAAGGCGATGATGCCGAAAAGCTCAAAACCATTGTCGAGCGCCTTAACTTGGAAAAGGTGGTACAAGCGGCGATAACATGGGGCAATCGCGGTAAACGCATGCGGGCCTTCCATGTCTTGTCTTTTCTGGATACGAGCTCGTCTCTTAAAACCATCTGTAATCATCTATATTCCAGTGACAAATATGTCCGTTTAAGCGTTGCGCGCTGTATTGCTCGGCGCGAAGTACAAAGCCTTATTTCTGAAGTTTGTGAGGCTCTGACCTTTGCGTTCCCGAAAGACGAAAAAATTCTCGCAGATGTCTTGAGCCGTTTTGGTCAGGACGCCATTCCGCGCATACAGTCCATGGCAATTCGCAGCCAAAACCCGACGATCATATCCGGTGTTCTGGAAACCCTGATATTGTTAAGGCCCGAGCATTTTGATCTGGAGCTCGGCAGCTTTATTCAACACCGTGATGAGCGGGTGCGCGCCGCCGCTGTCGAGCTTTCCACAATCAGCCAGAACTCGGGGCAATCGGACCTGCTGCTGGAAGGGCTTACGGATCACAGCCGCAAGGTTAAAATCAGATCTTTAAAAATTGCAGCCCGGCAAAAGCGCACAGACTGCTTTGCCGATATTTACCGCCTTATGAGAGACCCGTTTATGTGGGTTCGGTACTGGGCCATGCAGGCCGCCTTGAATTCCGGTCAATCCGGCGAGACACTCGTTCGGGTGATATCCAGACAGCCTGACGCCGTTGGCGATCTGGCCGTTGACGTGATGAAAGAGCGCTGATCATGCTCGTGTTTCAACAGGCTATTTATCTCCCCCCTTGGGCTCAAACGACGATCATAGTCTTGTCAGTCCTGATTATTCTTGTGGGGCTGATCCAGAATATTGTATATGCATGGAGCATTCCTCATGCCTGGCTGGAGATTAATGAAAGGTCTCAAAAGGACGATGGTCATGCAGAGTGGGAGCTCTTAAGATCTGAAACCTTCCTGCCGATCTCAATCGTCGTGCCGGCCTATAATGAAGAAGCTACTATTCGCGAAAGCGTTATGGCCCTGCTCAATCTCCATTACCCTGACTTTCAAATAGTGGTCATTAATGACGGATCTTCTGACGATACGGCAGAGAAAATGATCAATGCCTTTGAAATGCACCCGATTAACCGGGTCAGAGATGTTGGGAATATCACCCATAAACCCATCAAACAGATATACGGCTCGGACAAATATCCCAATCTGATCTTGCTGGATAAAGAAAACGGGAAAAAGGCCGATGCCATTAACGCAGGTCTGACCTGCGTGCGCACACCGCTGTTTTGCGTCATCGATGCAGATTCTCTTCTGGATCCGAACGCCCTGCTAAAAGCGGTTCGCCCTTTTATTGAATCGTCGAAGAACGTCATCGCCGTTGGCGGCACCATCGGAATTGTCAATGGTTGCACAATCCGAAACGGTCATGTCGAACACTATGACATTCCAAAGAAATTTTTGGCCCGTATTCAAGTCGTAGAATATATTCGCGCCTTTTTAATGGCCCGTCTGGCCGCCAGCCGCAAAGGCACGCTCACATTGATATCCGGGGCATTTGGCATATTCAGACGCGAAATAGCTGTCGAAGTCGGCGGCTATGATACCTCCACCGTGGGTGAAGATCTCGAACTCGTTTTGAAAATGCACAATTACATGCACGATCTGGGCGACCCTTACGAAGTGATGTATATTCCCGAACCCGTCTGCTGGACCGAAGTTCCGGAAAACCTCAAAGTTCTCGGCCGCCAAAGAGTGCGCTGGCAAAGAGGCGCAATCGAATGTCTGTCGCGCCACCGATATATGCTGTTTAATCCGCGGTTTGGACGCCTCGGTATGTTGACAATGCCGCTCTTTTTACTGGTCGATATTATTGGTCCCGTTGTGGAACTTTTAGGTCTGCTTTTGATGCCAATATTTGTTTTGCTGGGCTGGCTTAGCGTGAAATATTTTCTGGCCTATACGGCGCTCATTTTCAGCTTCGGTATATTCATCAGCACTATGGCGATCTTTATCGAGCAGGACGAAATTGAGCGGTTTCACAAACCCCGCCATTTGATCACCTTGCTGCTCGTCGCAACCATCGAAAACTTTGGGTATCGCCAGATGAGTTCGTTCTGGCGCATGAAAGGTGTGTATCAACATTTCACCAATAAAAAGGCCAGCTGGGGCGCCATGGAACGCAGAGGTTTCAAAACAGCTGAAACCGCCGAGACCACTTCTTAGCCTCAGGCGTTTCGCGCGGCCAGTCTATCCGCAAAGCCGGGGTGCCTTATCCCGCTGATTGTGGTCGAAAGACCGCGCCGAATATCCGCGCCAATGGCGTAGAGCGCCGGTACAAAGAACAAGGTCACAAAGAGCGCGAACAATACTCCAAAGGCAAGGCTTATTCCGATTGGAACCAATGACTGTGCCTGAAGGGAGCGATCAAAAAGCAAAGGCAATAAACCAACGAAAGTCGTCAAAGAAGTCAACAATATAGGTCTGAAACGGCGTGTGCCCGCTTCAACCAGGGCCTGAGCGCCATCCATTCCTTTGTCTCGCAACCGGTGAACATAATCCAGCAAAACGAGATTGTCATTTACGGCCACGCCGGCAGCTGCGAACATTCCTAGCAGGGAAAAAACCGACATCGCTTTTCCCATTATCAAATGCCCCATTATCATACCGCAATAGCAAAACGGGATGGCTGCCAGTAAAATCAAGATCGGTTCGAAATAGGATCTGAACGAAATTGCAATAAGAACATAGGCCAGAACAAGCGCAATCGGATAAAGCTTTCCCAGAAGCTCGGCCATAAATTCGTTTTCCCCTTGAGAGGCACCAATATTGCCTCGGGTCACGGTCGGATGCCGTTTATCAAACTGCGGAAAATAGGACTCTTCCAGCTGTTCTCGTATCTCTTTGACCCGTTCGGACGGCGCCTCGGCGCTGATAACAATAGCCCGTTGTCTTTCGCGGCGTAAAATGCGGTTCGTGCCTTTTTCAAACCTGAGATCAGCAACAGAGTTTAGCGGAAGCTCTCTACCGTCCCCAGTCCGCACGCGAATTGAATTGAGAAAATCAAGGGATTCCCGGTCTGTCCGCGGATAACGAACATAGACGCGAACGTCTTCGCCGTCTCTTGAGAGACGCTGAACCTCTTCACCGAAGAAGCCCTGACGGATTTGCCGGGCAACCTCGGCATGGGTTATGCCGAGGGCTTCTGCGCCGGGCTTGAGATCAAACTGAACTTCTTCCGCTGCGCTTTCCAGATCATTGACGACGTTAAACACACCTTCATAACTACGAAGCTTTTCCATCAGATCCGCCCCGGCCGTATTCAAAGCCTCAAATGACGTGGCGTTTAATACATATTGGATCGACGGACCATTATTATTGTTGCCGTAAGAGACTGAAATCGCTTCGGCGTCAGGAACATCGCCTATGAGTTCGCGCAGTCTTTCCGCGGTGTCTTTTACGCTGAGTGACCTTGTTTCCGGCGGCACCAGCTTGACCAGGGCAAGGACCTGATTGTCACGAGAGCGGGTATACCAGTTTTCAATAAGCTCACCGCCGTCCGCTTCTATTTCTTCTTCAAGATTTTTCTCAGCAATTTGAATTTGCTTTAGCACTTCCAGAGTCCGGGAATAAGGCGTCCCTTCCGGTAGGTCGACATTAATGGCTACTTGATCGGTTTCGTCTTCGGGGAAAAAGCCTGTACCGACAAATCCGTTGACCATAACGCTCACGCATAAAACCATAACCGCAACAAATATAGAGGCTGTCACCCATTTAAATTTGATGGCCTTGATAACGAGTGGCCGATAAATTCGGACGGCAATTGTCCCCAAAAAATCGGCTATGCGTTTTTGGAACTTCATAATCCGGCTTTTGGGATTAGCCGGCTTTAAATGCGCCAGATGCGCCGGCAGGATCAAAAGCGATTCCACAAGCGAAAATGTCAAAGCAAAGATCACGACCAAGGAAATGGCACGCGTGAATTCTCTCATTTCGCCAGAAACCATCATCCACGGCGCAAAGAATATCATTGTTGTCAGAACAGCGAAGATTACCGGCTTTAGCACCATGGTCGCTCCATTAACGGCGGCATCAATACCGGTTTCGCCTTCTTCCGTTTTAAAATGTATGGCCTCGCCAACAATTATCGCGTCATCAACAATCACGCCAATCACCATCAGAAATGAAAATATGGAGACAAAGTTGAGCGACACGTTTGCCAAAGGCAGGAAGGCTAAGCCTCCGGCAAAAGCCGTCGCGATTCCCACCGATACCCAAAACGCAATGATGGGCCGCAGAAACAACATTAACGTCAGACACACCAATATGATGCCGCTCAAAAAATTTCGCATAATTGTATCGACTTGCCCTTGATACATGTCGACTTGGTCATCCCAGAACGAGATCGATATACCGTCCGGAATTTGCCCGCCAAGCTCGTCGACATAGTCATGAACATTACGAGACATTTTTGTAATATCCATATTGGGCCCGCTCATCACTTGAACGAGAATAGTGCGTTTACCGTTGACGGTAGCCAATAGATTGACCTGCTCAAAGCCGTCATCGACTTTGGCGATATCGCTGACTTTGATGATGGCTCCATTGCTAAGTTGTTTGACCGTAATATTTTCGAACTCTTCACGAGAGTCCGCCTGCTTGCGCATGCGCAGCTGCATATTGCCGGTGTTGGTTCTTACCAGACCGGACGACGAATTGACGGATGTTCCTCTTATGGCGCCCGCGACTTCCTGAAAGGTCAAGCCGTATTGCCGAAGAGCATCCTCTGATATTTCAATGGAGACCTCTTCGGCCCGGACACCGAAAAGCTCCACAGATGGAACGTCATCAAGACCCGCCACTTCTCGGCGCGTTTTTTCGGCAAATCTTTTCAGAGTTCGCTCTGATACGCTTTCCTCACCGGATACGGCCAATCGTATCATTTCATTGTCGCTTGAAAAAATCCTGAACTGAGGTCTCTCGGCAGCGGGCGGAAGAGAATTGATCCCGTCCATTTTTCGCTGAATATCCTGCAAAAAACTATCTTTATCGACATTGCTTTTAGCCTGAACGACCACCACGCCGAAGCCTTCTCTCGCTTCGGACCAAATACGGTGTACCTCGGGAACCTGGGTAAAGGCTTCCTCCATTCGAACGACAATTTGTTCCTCAACATCTTGGGGGGATGCGCCCGGCCACGAAACGGCAACCTGAGCCCCCGGTATCTCGATATAAGGAATGGTTTCGCGTTCGATTTGAATAAAACTGACAAAGCCGCCAACCAATAAGATCAACATCGCCAGATTTGCGGCCACGGCATTGCTCGCCCACCACTTAACGATTGAGCGCATGTCTATTCTCCCATTTCAGCTGAAGCGTCATCGGACTTTTCGTCCATCTTCGGTTCGGGGCTGGTGTAATTGGGAATATCGATGGACATACCGGTTACGGCGCCCCGAATGGGCGAAGTCACAACCCATTCGCCCTCAGAGAGTCCGGACAGGATAATAGCCTTGTCTCGATCGGTCGCCCTGACCGCGACTGCCCGGACTTCAATAGTTTCGTCAGCTCTTGCAATATATACCTGATTTTTTCCGCGAAGACCCGATCTTGGAATTGTGATGGCATCGCTGACATTTTCACCGGTTATTTTCGCGTCCACATAAATTCCCGGCGCCAAAGGAATATTGCCGGATACAGATTTCCCAAACGGATTTCGAACCTCTACATATGCAAACAGCACGCGGGTTTCGGGATCAAATCGGCTATCCGTCCGAACAATTTCGCCTTGCCAAAACGCAGCTTCGCCCGCGACATCTGCGCTAAGGTCCACTTTTATGCCAGCGCCGGATCTGGCTGAATACCCCAGGGAGAGCCCAGCACGGCCTAAGTCCTGATTGGTAAGCGGCAAGCGCACATCCATAATATCCGTGCTGTAAATTTCGCCTATTTGCTGTCCCGTGGTCACGTAGCCGCCCTGACTGACCCTTCGGGAAATAACCCGGCCGGAAAAAGGCGCATAAATTTTTGTTCTTTGTAAATGCAGTTCCGCTTCTGAAAGTTGTGCTTTTGCGGCTGCAAGCCGCGCCGCCGCTTCGGCCATCTGAGGCTCGCGTAAAGTTAAAGCAGACGGCGCGCCGCCGCTTCCGAGCTCTTCCCAGTCCCGACGCGCGATTTCCCGTTCGGATTGTTCCCGGGAAACCACCGTTTCCGCCTGCGCCACATTGGCCCGCGCCTGAACCACACGCATTTCATATTCGGCCGGTTCTATTTGCGCTAAAAGCTCGCCCTTTCTGAAAGCACCGCCCTCAATAAATTTTGGAGACATATGAGTCAGGACGCCTGTGACCTGAGGGACAAGGTTGATTTGAGATCGCGGCTGAACTTCGCCCTGCGCTGATATACTGAGCGTAACATTTTCTAATTTGGCCTCTGAGACGAGCACAGATAGCGCTTTGACGGCTTCTTCTTTTTCCTCGGGTTCGGGCTTCAAGGAAGCCAGGACATATGACCCAGCCCCAGCCCCGAAAATAATAAGAAGCGGCAAAACAAAGGTCAAGAAGCGCCGCAGTCGCAGACGGCCTTTACTGACCCTGACTCGGTCCGGAGGCTCCGGGGTCTTTGATTGTCCATCATTGCGCGTCATGCCTGTCTCCCATTTAGCGGGTATACAGACGCTCTACGCTAATTTTTATTGTTTTTCAATAATATTTTATTGTTTATTTATATATTATTCTTGTTTTTCGATATATTTGGCTGTTCAAACAGCATAAGTTCGCGGATGGAAGCCGGGACTATTCAGGTAAATTGGAAGGGGAATCAGTCGAGCGAGTGCCGCAATATGACCGGCACAGGGCCTCTTCGCAGTGTTGGCCTAGGCTGAACGGGCCGGACAATCACAGGAATTCCGCGGCCCAAAGATGACGGCGCATCTGTTGCGCTAACACTTGCGAATATTTGTTCCCGGCTCGGCTGAGGTGCGGCGACGCGCCTAACGACGACAGGCGCCTTCATGACCTTTGACTGTATCCCAGAACGCAGGCGAAGCCCCAAATCCGATGTGGGTTCGGTTTTGATCTGAGGCGCAAATACCTGCTGCTTTTGTTCAGGCTTCATCCGGTAAACAGGCGTTGGTGCCTGTATTGCCTGGGAGACAATAACAGGGCGGTTTAATTCAATCGGAGAATCGACTTTGCTCAGCGTCGCATATTCCGGCGAAGCCGTTTGCTGACTGCCGCTTGGCGGAACCTGAAGAATATGCGGAATGGTATCGGTCATCCCCATGGATGCCAGCAAAAGCGCTGCAGCCTGCTCAGCGTCACGCTTACTTTGCAGATACTCAACCTGTGAATTGAGATAATCCTGCTCTGCTTCGACCACATCAAATATAGTTCGCGTTCCCAGTTCAAATTCTATTTTGATATTCCGGTAGGTTTTGTCTGCATTGTCCATGCGGCGCTCAATAGAATCGCGGACTGTCTGGGCGCCTTGATGTTGAGCCCACGCCTGTTCCACAGAGGATTTGATCGACCTTTCAACCAAAGCCGTCTCAAACCTGCGGGAAGCCAGTTGATGCTTGGCGGAATTAACGCGGGCCTTGGTCGCGCCGCCGTTTAAAATCGGCATGCGCAGGTTCAGCCCCACCGTCACGCCGTCAATGTCATAACTCCGGTAATCTTCGAGCGATTCGTCTGTAATGAACGAATTGCCGACAATGGCGAGCGATGGCTTATAGGCCGACTTTGCCACATTAATCGCCGCTTTGGCCGAATCTTCGCGAGACAAGGCTTCAAAAAGGATCGGATTGTTCCGGCGCGCCAATTGCAAAGCGCCTTCAATAGTCGAGGGGACTGACAGGCTACGAGTCCAGCTCATATTTTCGGCAGGTCGGCCTGTCGCCTGATTGAATACTGTTTCTGCGACGCGCAAATTCGTTTCAGCCCGGGTTATATCGCCCTCAATGGCGGAAGCGCGAGACTTAATCCGCCAGATATCTGTTTCCGTGCCAACGCCAATTTCTTCCCGGGTTGTGACGAGATTTTCCATCTCTGTTAAAATCACTTTGTGTTTTTGCTGAAGGCTTAAGACGTCCTGATCAAAAACCACGTCAATATAGGAAGTTGTCGTCTCTAGAAAAACTCTTTGCTGCGCGGTGCGAAGCTGTTGACGCGCGCCTTCTATGTCCGCTTCGGATTGTTCCTTAAGCGCTTTGACCCGGCCGCCCTGATAAATGGGCTTGCTCAGAGACAGGCCAAGTTCCCCGCCAACATCTTCTTCCTGAATGGTCTGATTGGAAAATATGGTTGATCGTTTGCGCCGGCTCGCCCCGTAAAAACCTTCCAGATTAAGAGATAGTCCGCCCTGCGCCTTGGCCAGGTTGTAGGTCTCGTCCGCCGCTGCCAATCGGGCGCGATAAGCCATTATTTCCGGATTGCTCTGATACGCTGCCTCCAGCGCATCTTTCAGCGAAATGGCTTCAGCATTAGCGCCCATCAATAGCGTTGTACTGAGGAAAAATGTAATAAGCCTGCGCATTACTCGGATTGCCCAATCCTTGTCATGGCATCTTTAACGGGTTTAACGAGATAGCTGGCTACAGAACGCTCTTGCGTTTGTATATAAACTTCCGAAGGCATACCGGCCTGAACAGTCAGTCCATCAAGCTGTTTAAACTCCTCCGGAGTCACATTAACTTTTACTTCGAAAAAGGGCTGGCCCGTATATTGATCGATCGTATGATCCGCAGGCTTATAGCTTACAGTCCCGGCGACAAGCGGCGTCGTTGTCTGGTTAAAGGCTGAAAACCGCACCATGGCTTCCTGACCGGAATAAATCTGATCAATGTCATTTGGGCTAACACTAGCTTTGATACTGTAGATATTACTGTCCGGCACGATTTGCAGCAGTGTTTCGCCCGGTTTCACAACGCCGTTCACGGTCGTAAGCTGAAGATTGTGCACCAAACCGGCGACCGGCGACGTAATCACTGAGTTGGTGAGCCTGTAGTCAAGAGTTTGCAATTTTTGCGTGACATCAGCCAATGCAGAGCGCGCATCCCGAAGCTCCACATGAACGCGCTCTTCGCGCTCCTGAATAGTTTGTTCAAAGCTGGAATAGGTCTCGCGGATTTGATTATCAATATTGGCCAGTTCCGTATTGAAGGTCGCGATCTGGCCCTGAATAGAAATGCGCTCACGGTCTTTAGCGTTATATTGCACTTGAGCGACAACGCCCAGATCGAGTCCGCGTTTGAGACGTACAAGTTCGTTATCAAGAATTCTGAGCTGATCCTGCTGAACCTGAGCCTGTTTGATCAGGCTGTCGCGGCGACTATCAAACTGCAGACGGCGCTGATTGACCTGTTCTTGAGATGCCCCGGCCACGGCCCGGCGCGCTTCGAAAATACTGACTTGATTAGATAAAATCGATTTGACGTCCAGATTGGACCCCTTGGCCAACAATTCCGAAGGAAACGAAATTCGGCTATGATTGTTGTTTTCAGCTTCGAGCCGCGCAATCTGGCCCATGAGATCAAGTCTTTGCCGTGTCCACTGGGTCTGATTGGAATTGAGTAAAGTGGTATCCAGCGTAACCAATGGGTCGCCGATATTGACAGTATCGCCGTCTTTGACATGGACCTGACGTATTGTTCCGCCGTCCAGATGCTGAATAGTTTTTGTTTCGCCTTCGATTGTGACCGTTCCCGGCGCGATGATACCGTTTTGTATTTTAAACAAAAGCGACCAGCCAACAACGCCTATGGCCAGCACGCCCATAAGCACAACACCGCCGCTTAAATATCGGTTTGTCCGCGTCAGATTGCGGGCAAATTCTGGATAATGTTCCTTCATGATTGCGCCCCTTTACTAACCGGACTGGATGGAACTCTCGGAGCTGTTAGCGGCAGCTGTCCTTTTGGCTGCGCGCCGGGGTTTTGGCGCGCATTCAGATATTTAAGAACGCCCTGACGCAATCCGAAGGCAACTTGTTTGCCCTCTTCCAGCACTAGGAGATAGTCCATAGAGTTGAGAATACCAGCTCTGTGGGCAATCACCACAATGCTGGCTCCGCGGCTTTTAAGCCTCATGATCGCCTCTCTGAGGACGTGTTCACCTTTGCTGTCGAGATTAGAGTTGGGTTCGTCCAGAACAACCAGGCTTGGGCGGCCAAACATGGCGCGGGCCAAACCGATCAGCTGAATTTGGCCGCCGGACAGGTTTTCACCGCTGGCTCTCACCTGCATATCATACCCGCCTGGCAGACGCAGGATCATATTATGAACGCCAGCCTCTTGCGCGGCAGCTATGATTTCGGCTTCGGTAGCCAACGGGTTAAAGCGCGCGATGTTTTGTCCAATAGTGCCGCTAAAGAGCGTCACATTTTGCGGCAGATATCCGATGTAAGTCCCCAGAAGGTCTTTGTCCCACTGGTCCATCGTGGCGCCATCCAGACGGACTTTTCCGCCCATAGGCATCCATAATCCAACCAGGAGCTTGGCGAGCGAAGATTTACCCGACGCGCTGGGACCGATAATCGCCATGGAATGACCGGGGGCCAGTTTAAAGGAGACACCCTTTAAAACATGTTTTTTAACGCCGGGCGGCGTTGCGACAACCTGTTCCACGCTCAAATGGCCTTGCGGGCGCGGCAGATTTGTATCTGTCTGATTTTCAGCCGCCACGTCGTGGAATTTTTTAAGGCGTTTATAGCTTTGCAATGAACCTTTAAATTGCTGCCACTGCCCCAGAACTGTCTGAACCGGCGCAAGCGCCCGGCCCAGCAGGATCGAAGCGGCAATCATGGCGCCGGGACTGACGATTTGCTGTAGCGCTAATGCTGCGCCCAGGCCCAAAATAGCCGACTGAATAGTCATGCGAAAAGATTTGGAGAATGCCAGCGCCGCGCCTGTCGTGTCGGCAGCCTTTAATACGGCCCGTTGTTCACGGCCGCTGAGCTCCGTCCACTTGTCCACGATTTGCGGTCGCATGCCCATGGACAGCACAGTTTCATAGCTTTCATGGCCCTGATGGGCGAGAACTTCCTGCTCGGCAGTGAGTTCGGCGACATCTTTTGTGGTTTTGCGCACAGCGCGGTCATTAATTACGGATACCGCGATTAAAATAATCGCGCCGATCAATCCCAATACGCCCAAAAGCGGGTGCAAAAGAAAAATAATAGCCAGATATATTGGCGTCCACGGGATATCAAAAAACGATCCGGGAGCCGAACTGGATAAAAACCGGCGTATATTGGCAACATCCCGCATTGGCGACGGCATACCTTTGGGGAAACTGTTTCCGCGCAGAAGCCAAAGACGCAGCGTATCCGGGCCCAGAGTTTGCTCAAACTTAAGTCCGGTTCGCGCCAAAACCTTTGAGCGGAACATTTCAAGAAAACCCATCGCCGCAAAAAGCCCGACCATAAGGACTGTAATCGCGATCAAAGTCGCCATACTGCGACTGGTCAGAATACGATCATAGACTTGAAGCATATAGATCGGACCGGTCAACATAAGTATATTAATTACCAGACTGAAGGCAGCAACGCCCCGCAAGTCTTTTTTCACCAATCGCCGCGCCCTTTTAACAAGGTTCGCACGCCGTTTGGGCCGATCGTTTGAACGATTCTTAGCCACCAATACCACCAAATTATTGTTTTATTATGAGGCAGGCCTACACGAGATTAGATAATGTTTGGTTAAATCCCGAAATGAAACATGCCTGAAAATTTCAAAGCAAAATACCCGTTTTTATCCAGGGCTCTTCACAATTCAGTGAAAGTATTCTTCTAGGCATAAGCTTTGCTTGGCTCACATCATGTTACACTCTTTATTCTCATCAAAAGGTTTGTTCGCTCTAGTTACGGTATTTCTGGCGAGCCTGGCGTTTACCCTATGGGGCTACCTCTGGTACGCGACCGTTTTCGATGATGTTTGGCAAGGATTGATAGGACGAACCGAGGTTGAGCTGATTGGAATTTCTGAACAAAGAGGACACATTCAGACATTCCTCAGCTATTTTATCAGTTTCGTCCAAGCCGGTGCCCTTTACTTTTTATGCAAAATCTCTCGGGCTAAATCCTTTTGGGACTTCCAGATTGTGGCCGCCATCATTTCGGTTCTGATTGCTACGCCTGTTCTGGGCAATGCGGTACTATTCGCGGGTCAATCTCTCCATTTGTGGGGTTTGGACATTGCCCATTTTATCCTCGGCTATGCGGGCATGGCACTGATATTTTGGATTGCGGCGAAGATGACCAATTCAAAAACTTCCGAAGCATCGTGAAGGAAAATATCTCCTCCTAGAAACATTGGGCAAGACGCCGAAATAATGATAGCCTCCCCCTGATTAGAGGGAGGATCTATGTCAGAAGTTTTGTTTCCGAGCGGCGCAACCATGGTATTTGGCGCGACGGGCGGTATCGGCAAAATCGTGGCGCGTGAATTTGGTAAATCCGGCAGCGATGTCGCCGTCATGTACCGGACGAAAGAGGATCTTTCCAAAGAGGTCGCCGCCGAAATCGAGGCAGCGGGCTCAAAGGCGACGCGTCATCAATGCGACGTGACAGATCCGAAGGCGCTGCAAGCGGCCATCAAAGACGCCATAAAACAACATGGCCGTATTCATTCCATGGTCTGGGGCGCCGGACCGCTTGTGGAACAGGTTCTCATTGAAGAGTCATCTTTCGAGCAGTGGAAGAAGGCCGTTGACGTAGAGGTTCACGGATTTTACCAAGCTACCAAGATCCTTATCAATCATATGCGCGAAAAAGGCGGCGGCTCTTTCGTTCACCTCGGTTCTGCCGGAGATGTGAGTTTTCCGCCAAAAGACGTTTTATCGGTCGCGCCCAAAGCCGCCAATGAAAGTCTGGTCAAAGGGATTGCCCGCGAAGAAGGCGTCCACAATATCCGGGCCAATTCTGTTTTAGTTGGGGTGATTGAAGCCGGCATGTTTTTAGAGCTAACCAAGCAAGGTGTGTTCACAGAAGAATGGGTGACCGAAGTTCAGAAGAATTTGGCTCTGAAACGCTGGGGTCAACCGGAAGAGATCGCCAACGCGGCTATATTTCTGACATCTAATAGAGCCGCCTACATTACGGGCCAGCAAATCAACGTGTCAGGCGGGTACGGACTGTAACCGCGTAGAAAAATCGCTAATTTACTACGCAAAAAGGCACGATGACGGCGTAACAGGCTTGAACTGCGTAGAATTTTGGCGCAAAATTGATGAAATTGAATTTGAAGGGAGTTCCTAATGGCGACCACTGAAGACTATGGCATTGGCGAGTTCACCTTCCCGCGCGGTTGGTTCGTCGTGGGCGAAGCCGAAAACGCGACCAACAAACCGGTTTCGCTGAGATATTTTGGCCGCGACATGATTATGTATCGCGGTGCCAGCGGCAAGGTTGTCGTCATGGACGCGTACTGCCCGCACATGAAAACCCACCTCGCCAAGAACACAACTTCATACGTTGTCATGGACGGCAAGCAAGTTGACGGAGATGATATTCGCTGTCCCTATCACGGCTGGAAATTTGGTCCCGATGGCAAGTGCAATGAAATTCCATACTCACCTGCGCCCATTCCCAAGGCCGCAAAAATTCGCAGCTTCCCGACCCGTGAATGGGGCGGACTGGTTTTAATGTGGCATGACGATGAAGAATTAGAGCCGGATTACGAACCACATCCGCTTCCGGAATGGGACGATGAAAAATGGGTCAATTGGAAGATTGATGATTTGGGCGGACTGAATTGTCATTCCCAGGAGGTCATCGACAATATTACGGACAAAGCCCATCTTGAGCCCATCCATGGATCACAAGACATACAGTATTTTGAAAACGTTTATGAGGATCATCGGGTCTGGCAAAAATTGGCCGCAGGCCACAAGACTTTATCAGATGATATCTTGGTCAATGACACATGGTATACAGGGCCCGGCCTGCTGATGAGCGCCATGAGCGGCTATTACAACTCAATCATGCTGGTCGCCCATACACCGGTTGAAGACGGAACCGTACACGCCTGGCACGCCCTTATGGTCGAACCGCCGAATTTCCCGCCGTCAGAAGAAGACGTCGGCGCCATAGCCGCCTATCAAGAAATGTCGCGCGCCGCGCTGTATCAGGACTTTGATGTCTGGGCCAATAAGCAGCCTTGTCTGCAAGTCATGCAGGTTCCGGGCGACGGTCCGTTCGGCAAAACTCGGACCTGGTACAAGCAGTTCTATAATCCGCGTAAAGACGCTAAGAAATATCAAGATGCGGTCAATGGAACCTACCCAACCAAAGGCACGGTGAAACACCCCTGGCCTGAAGCCGCAGAATAATTATTTAAAATAAACGGGGCTTTGGCGGCGTAAAAACCCGGAGTGCCGCTTGCGGAGCTGCTCCGCTCTTTGAGCGGACGTAAATTCTGGATGCGCCGCTGGTAAGTGTTCACGGAGCTCGGAAAGTTTTATCAATTTGGTTTTTGGTTTAGGCATATCGCCTTCAGGCGTTTGCCAGCGCATAAACACGCCGCCAGACGGAAAACCGGTCGCATCCAGCCAGTTCGGAACACCCGGGTCTTCAGTAGCAATCACGTAGCGATATACACCGTCAGCATCAAGATAAGCCTGAAAATCATTAAACGAGGCCGTTCGGGACGGATAGACCAAAGACTCGGCCCATCGGGATGCCAACTGAATATTGGCATAGACCACGTCAACCTTTTCAATCTCCATAAGCAGCCCCTCACCTTTGCCGATTTCGTAACGCATATAAGACGTAAAATTTGTCGGAAATCCGCCATCGGCGCGGTCAGCTTTACCGTGCTCAATTGCGTTGACGGGCGCGTTTGAAATCCGGTCCCGCCACTGGGTGAACTGCTGGTTTAAAAACCGATTCAGTCCCATGGCTCTGCGGTCAAAGGCCTGCAGGCTCAGGGGCTTGGGCGGTGCAGGCTCGTCCGGATTGCTGGTTTGAACGTCGATGGCAAAAGCATTTTCCGTTTCCCTATTCCAGTCCCGCGAAAGCTGACGCACAATGAGCTGCGCGCCGAACCCGTCCGGCAGCGCCATGAAATTAGGATAATTGTCAGGATTGGATTTTGACAGAAAAAGCTCAAAACTCCCGTCCTGATCAAAACTGATGCGGCTGTCTTCTAAAGTGCTGCTGCCACCAAACCCGTCGCCCCTGCCAATGCTGAAAACCTGATAGGTTGTGTAAGCAACACTGCCCTTCTGGCCTCGAATGATATAACTGTTTTGATTGGAAAGCGGGCCAATGAGCAAATAAGTGGTATCCGGGTTATCAAACCCGTATTTGCAAGGCCGGGATGGACAGCGGGAAATCGTCGGCGTCTGGGCATTGAAATCTCCAAAAAACAGGCTTTCCCATTGCCCGATTTGCCGCAGCGCATAGCGATAACCTTGTGCTCTATCTACGGATCCGGGCTCAGTCTCGGCATCAACAATAGCCCCCATTTTGCTGAACGTGTTTGTAAGCTGCGCATAACCGACGCCCTCCATATTCGAGAGCGCTACCATTTGCATTTTGGTCTTGGCGAAAGTCCAAAGCAA
Organism: uncultured Hellea sp.; assembly: GCA_964418815.1. Taxonomy (GTDB): domain Bacteria; phylum Pseudomonadota; class Alphaproteobacteria; order Caulobacterales; family Maricaulaceae; genus JACOMS01. Next base: position 13,293 of record CAYQNQ010000003.1, on the reverse strand, counting down.
GACAAACCCCAAAAGGAGCACAGCAATAAACAGTTTCAATCTATGGCGAAGCAAAAAGGATTGTTCCATCTATTCCCCAACAAAAAAGGCTGCCACCGAAAATCGGGACAGCCATTTTGAAATTTCTATGGTCTAAAATTTGTGGCCAACGCTCACCCCGAACGAACGCGGCTGGCCAGAGACTTCTGTCCGATAGGCAAAAGTTTCAAAATTCAAGGCTTCGATGATATATTTCTCATCCAGCAGATTTGTTCCCCAAAATGCCACTGTGATGTCCTCGGAAATCTCCATTCCAATTCGGCCCGTTGTTATTCCAAAGGGTTCGAGTTTTACCCGTCCCTGCGGGATCGCCAGGATTTCATCTTTGAATGAATACGCAAGGTTAGCAAAGACGCGATTGTCGCCCCAATCACCGTTATATGACGCAGAAACCAAATATGAATGTTCCGGCGCGCCTTGAATCTCGTCTCTAACATCTAAGATGCCCGTAAAGGGGTTCAAGACATCCCCGGCATCACCATCGATCCAGGAATATCCGGCATTCAGAGTTATCTCATCGGTGAGCGCATAAACGGCATCGACATCAATGCCCCACACTTCTTCATCTGTATTGACGACTGTTCGAATAACTGAAGAGCGTGGATCCCCCGCTGTCGCCTGTTTGTTATTAAAGTCATAGAAATAGCCTGCGACGTTAAGCTGGAAATCATCGCCAAAGCGGCCTTTCATACCGGCTTCATAGGCTGTGATATCTTCTCGCCCAAACAGGAAGTCATTCGCCACCGTTTCGCCCGGCAATGGATTGGCTACAGCAGAAGCATTAAAACCACCAGCGCGGTAAGCCTGTTTGTAGGACGCATAAACCAGAATATCATCATCGACATCATATTCAACGATTAGAGCCGGATCTAGAATACTGTCGGTAACGGACGCATTATTCCCCGGTATTGGATTCCCGAAAGAATTCAGGGCGTCGCCAAAGAATAAAGACTTGGGTTGATGTTGCCCATCGCGGCTTTCATGAGAAAATCTCAGGCCGCCGGTAATCCGCAGTCTATCCGTCAAGTTCCAAGTCAACTGCCCATAGGCCGCAGCCGCATCGGTCTGAATGAATAGTTCCGCGCCTGTGGAGTTTCTAAGCGCAGAATATTCGCAAAAGAGCGAAGATGAAACGTCATTGCCGATTAGGGTAATGTCATCTGCCGTCCCGGCGACACCGTCTGGACCCACACCCATCCCCGAAACCATAGCCTGCTCAGCAAAACATTGGCCTTCATTTGTCGGGTTCGCTGGATCGCCATATAAGAGATTGCGGAGTGGATTCGCCACAAGCTGTGCAAAACCCGCATTCGCAAACCCATCAAAAATCAGAGCGGCCTCAAGCGGCGAAACGCCAGTAGTTAGATTGGGCGTTCCGTCGGCATGCACATCAGACAAGAGAGACCGATTAGGCTCGGGAAGGAAATTCCGGAATGGGAATAGCGCATTCTGGACGTCACGTTGCCATTCAACACTTGGGTTGTAAGAAAACGCATTCAATGCGAATAAAAATTCGTTGGTATTCCCAGAGGCCGGAAATGTCGGGCCGGTCCCTGTATCTTCATTGAAATAAAATGCACCCAGCGTGTAATCAAACTTACCTTCACCCAAACTACCGTTATAAGTGAGCTCGGCGCTGAACTGCTCGTGATCCCGCAAGGTGAATGCCCCGCCGGGATCAGATAAAAACAATCCGCGTTGCGGCGTGGAGCCGTCAAATTGAGGGCCAAATTCCGGCCTTGGAGTTAACCCCGGAAAATTTGGGTCAAAAAACCCGCTGGCCGGGTCAGCGAATAGATTATTCCCTGTTTGAAAGGCACCCGGAATCAATCCCAGCGCCGTATTAAAGCCGCCGGCTATGGCATCCAGAACTTGCGGATTTGCGGTTGGAATAAGCGTTGTAAAACGCCGACTGTCGGCTTCGCGGTAGGCCGCCGTAAATTTAACATCATGATTTTCATTAACATCATAATTAAGGGTCGCGGAAACACCTCTGGACTCCGCCCGGCCTTTTTCAGGTGCAAATGTGGTTGTCACTTCATCCTGCCGACCGTCAAAAGTGGCAATAGCGGGCGCTAAAAACCCGGACCCGAAATCTGTAACAGATTGATAAAACCTGGGTTCTTTTCGGGTAATGTTTGTATCGCCGGCAATTTGGATTTCCATGGACTCATTGAGGTTAATTCCCAGAACGCCTCGGATACCCCATTTGGATTCGCCTGCAAAATCAGAACCCGGACCCAGGTTTTCCACCCATCCATCCCGATCCAGAACAAGACCCGAAACCCGCAGAGCAACGTTGTCACCCACGGGAAGATTAAGCCCCGCCGCCATTTTCAGGTGATTAAAATTGCCTAATTCTGCATTTATCTTCCCTGATGTTTCGCCATAGTCAGGCCCGGCTGAAATCAGATTGATAGCCCCTCCGACCGAGTTACGACCATATAACGTGCCTTGAGGGCCTTTCAGGACCTCCACGCGCTGTAGATCCGGCAGGTCAACCGCAAGCCCCTGTGTCCGTCCCAAATAAACACCGTCCTGATAGATCGCGATCCGGCTATCTTGTCCCAATTGAGGGTCAAGCGTACCAATTCCACGAATATTGACGCGAACACCGTTCGCATCAGCGGGGTTTTGAGTGACATAAACACCCGGGATTGCAGAGGCGAGTTCCTCAAGACCCTCAACGCGTGCGGCTTCGAGACTCTCCAAATTTAGAGCTGCAATTGCAATTGGTACATCCTGCAGGCTTTCTTCTTTCTTTTGGGCAGTAACGACGATCTCATCAATCTGCGCATAGGCCGGCAAGCTGAAAATGGTCAGGCAGCTCGTTGCAACAAGCGCGGCCATCCCCGATTTATAAATATAACGGTTCATAAGTTTCTCCCCTTATTGTTCCGGATTTCCGGACTTGGCAAAAAACTACGAAATTTTAGAGCCCCGTGCAATGCGCATTCGCAATAGACAGGGATGAAAACTGCGCGTTTAGGCCATTTTGCGGTGGATTTTGGCCATTTTGCGTAGAAATGTTGCATTTTTGCTACGCACTATTGGGTCTAAGTGTTTATAAAAAAGGGCATTCAATGGTTATTATAGAAAAGCCTGCTCAAGTGGACGGACCCGCTAATGCTTGGCCAATGCCTGACATTCTTCACGAGCGACAGGGTGGCCGGCCGGTCAGAGTGTGCATTGAAGGTACAGGATGGTGGTGTAGTCAACCTCATTCTAACCAGTCTCACATCACAACTCTTTAGAATCCAGGAATTTACAGGGAAATTCCAAATTATTGCCCTTAAGGGTCAGCTTACTTTATTTTGACACACAAAATGCCAATTAATTATTGTATTGGCACTAATAATGCCATATGATTGACAAAACGAAAAACTCCAGGGGATTAGATTATGGCTTCACGAATGCCTTTATTGCTGACAATCGCTGCTTTGTCGGCGCTAATGATCATGCCAGCGCACGCTCAACAAGATGATGGCGAAATTATTGTCACGGCTACCAAGCGTCCGGAAACTGTTTTTGATGTTCCGATTGCTGTTACGGCGGTGACCGCAGAACAACTTGATGCCGCAAAAATCAAAGATGTTTCGGATCTTCAAAGTGTTGCCCCGACCCTCACCTTTAATCAATCAACGGGCGGATTGCAGACTGTCTTCGCCATTCGGGGTATCGGTACTGCAGGACAAAATACAGGACTAGAGCAGTCCGTTGGTGTCGTTATCGACGGCGTCGCCCGCGGGCGGCCGGGCGCGGCATTGGGCGACTATGTTGATATTGAGCAAATCGAGGTCTTGCGCGGACCACAGGGCACCATATTTGGAAAGAACACATCTGCCGGTGTTATAAATGTCCGCACGGCCAAGCCATCATTTGATCGCCGTATTAAAGCGGATCTGACATATGGTAATTACGACATGAGACAAGTCCGCGCTTCGATTAGCGGTCCGTTAAGCGAAACATTGGCAGCCAGTATTGCCGGCTCCATTCACAAACGCGATGGATATATGGAAAACCTAACACCGGGATTGGCCGATTCTAATGACCGGGATCGCTGGTCCATCCGCGGGCAGCTTTTGTGGGAGCCTTCCGAAGATGTTTCACTCCGAATTATCGGAGATCACGCAGAAGCTGACGAGATTTGTTGCACGCCATCCACCTTGTTGCTGGGCCCAACAGCAGCGGCTATAGAAGGTCTAGGCGGACAATTTGTATCGACAACTCCAGGGTCTATAGGTCCATATGACGGCGGCATTGCCGATCTCGGAGAGCGGGCATTTTTCGGGAATGCGGAACAACCTTTGACAGATCCATTTGACGATAGCGGTATTTCTGCAGAATTAGAATGGGATCTCGGTAAATTGACGGCGACGGCGATAGGTTCATACCGACTATTTGAAAGTCTGCCGCAAGTTGACGGAGACCAGACATCACTGGATATGTTCACGGCCGTAACAACCGGCCAGGATATTGACGAAAAGTCACTGGAGCTCCGGTTAGCGTCTAACGGGAATGGGGATATCAACTGGCTCGTCGGCGGATATTATTTTGACCAGCATATTGATGCCCAAAGCAGTCTTGGATTTGGCGGAGACGCGCGCGCATATTTAGACGCAATAATACCCCTTCCCGGTCTAATAAATTTGATCGGGATACTTAGTGGGAATGACCCATCGACATTTTTCCCAGCCGTCGCGTCAACCGAATTCATACCATATGACTCTGAAAGTGCGGCCATTTTTGGGAATGTCACATGGCACGCTACGGACAAGCTCGATTTAACGGCAGGCGTTCGGTACACTGATGAATCCAAGTCGGCGGATTATAATATTACGTCGTCAGACCCATTCTCAACTATAGATATAACAGCTATAAATCCGGCTCTAGCGCCTTTAGGCAGTCTATTGCAGCTGGCAATCCCTGTTGACCCATTTACCGCAGGTTTTGACGATGACAATTTTTCCATAGCTCTAAGTGCAGCATATGAAGTTAACGATAATCTCAATGTTTATGCGCGCTTCGCACAAGGGTATAAATCCGGCGGCCTCAACCTCACGCGTAATGGTCCGAATACTGGCCCGGCAGCTTCTGATAGAACACGAGACTTTACCGCTCTGCTTGCAACGGATCCAAGTTTAACACCGCTTCAGTCTCTGCAGAACGCCGTAACATTTCAGCCAGAAGAAGTTGATGCTTACGAATTCGGATTTAAATCAAGGTTGTTTGACAATCGCCTAAAACTGGATGCGACCGTGTTTACACAAAATCTGGAGAATTTTCAGGCCAATTCTTTTAACGGAACTGTTTTCACCGTTCGAAATGCCGGGGAAGTTCGGTCACGGGGTGTGGAAGTCGATTATACGGCTAGGTTATCAGAGAGCTTTACGCTTACGGGCGCGGCAACGTTCCAAGATGTTGAATATATCAGTTTCGACAGCGCAGGACCAACAACCGATCAAATCAATGCCGGTCAAACCATTCAGGATTTGACAGGTGAAAAACCTAACTTTGTTTCCGATATGGTTCTCACTGGTTCTGCTAATTATACTCAGAGCTTGAGCGACAAACTCGGCCTTGGTGCCAGGGTTGGTTATCGGTATCGAACCGACTACACGACAGCTCAAGATAACGACATCACCTCGGTTCAGGAGGACTTCCTGATGCTGGACGGGTCAATCAGCCTATTCAGAAATGAAGGGCCTTGGGCGCTGGATCTATGGGTTAAAAATGCCACCGACAAAGAGGTTATTAACATTGCATTTGACTCCCCGTTGCAGCGCGGTTCCTTCGCGGCTTTCCTCGAACCGCCGCGCACATATGGAGCGACGTTACGGCTTAACTGGGATTAATTATTCCTTCCCCGGGATTGGTTCCCCGGAAATTAACTGGCCCGCTTTTAGCGGGCCTTTTTTATTTTTTGGCGTGAGTGAGAAAACGGTGGTCGTCGCCGGATTTTGGGCCTCGTGATATTGTTTTCTCACGTTCCATATCTTGAGATAACGATAAAACGGTATGGCCGGATAGAGGTGATGAACGAGATGATAATTCTGGTACAGGAATAAGGGCGTTAATAACCATTCCATACCGACGCGGTTCGATGTAGATCGATAAGGCTCTTCTTTGGCATACGCGTCATGCGGATAGTGAGGCAAAAAATCAAAGGCGATAATAATGAAAAACTTTGAGATGCGCGTCGGGATAAAGAACAGCAACAGGTAATAGAGCAACCAACCGGCCATGGTCATTGCGGTAACCACCGCCACAACAAAAACAACGGCGAAATAGAATTCATACCGTTCCTTCTTGGGTCTTTTCTTAAAGACATCGGGCGACAGATAATTTTTGAAATAAATAAAATCGAGTGTCAGCCATCTGAACGGCAACAGCCATTTTGGCCCCATGCCGGAATAGACGTCCGGGTCTTTGACCGGATCGTTGGTGAATCTGTGATGCTGCATATGAATAAATCGGAATACGGGGAAAAACGGGCCCGGCTCTAGCAGTAACATTGAAATGCGCCCTGCCCAATCGTTTAGCTTTCGGTTTGAACACACCGCGCTATGGGTCGCGTCATGCGCAACTGGAAAGGCCATATAAGACGCAATCGCATTCAGAAGCATCGCCCAACCGAGCGGCAAAGTTCCCGCAATACAGGCATAAGTTGACAGGCCGAAGATCGCTATAGCCCCCACCAAAAGCAAGATTGTCGGCCAAGCAAATTTAGGTCTTTGCATCAGCTTTTTGAAAAGCTCCAAATCATCGGTGTTTTCGGTAACAGTGGAGTTCACAGCCGCCTACTCCCTCAACATTTATGTGTTGGGACAATCTATGTATTGACACCGATAATGTCAATATAATTGCTGAAAGGTAGAGAACTGAATTGCGGCTTAAGCCATAGTGATTGCGGTCTTGAAGGCCGGGCGGGATTCAATCCGTTCAATATAGGCCTTCAGGTTCGGCATCTCGTCTGTGACGCAGCCCATGCGGCCTGACATAAATATGGAATGGCCAAGCATAATATCAGCAGCCGAGAAATCACCAATCAGATAGTCTTTGCCATCCATCCAACTTTCAATCGGTTTCAAGGCTTTATTCAAGAGGCGCTGCGCCTGCCCGAGAACCACTTCATCGCGGCGGTCAGGCGGCAATAATAGCGTATGAACGACGATTGTATTCATGGGCGGCATAACCATGCCTTCGCAATAGTGATACCACTGCTGGTAATAGGGCCACATGGCATCTTCGACTGCTGGCTTGAGACCGCCGTTTTTATGACGCTCCAGAATATATTCGACAATAGCACCGCTTTCATAAATCGATACATCACCATCATCCAGCACCGGAATGCGGCCTAGCGGGTGACGGGCGCGGTGTTCATCGGATTTCAAATCCTTGGGGTGGAACGACATTTTGTTGATATCGTAAGGCAGGCCCAATTCTTCGAGCAGCCAGACAATACGTCCGGCCCGTGAATTGGGCGCGAAGTGAAGTTTGAGCATAATATCCCCTATTCTATTTTTTTAACGAAACCATGATCCCGCGCTTGGGCGAGACTTTGTTATCAAGCGTTTCAATCCAAATATCCCGCGCGGCTTCCATGCCGTTCAAAAATTCCACATTCAGATTATTCGATGTCCGCGCGGCGAGCTGCGCGCCGGCGGCGTAGGCTTTCTGAAACAGAACGCCCGGTCCCCAGTCTTTATTGCGTTTTCCGATTTGGG
>CAYQNQ010000003.1:0-5427 GCA_964418815.1 uncultured Hellea sp. | reverse complement strand
ATTATTATCTTCCAGGAAATCCGCCAGAACATAACCGGTCACAAAAAGCGGGAATAAAAGACAACGTTCGTTTTCCAGTGTTTTGTAAAGCGGCGGCTCACCTGCCGTTCGGTTATAGCCATTGTAAAGCTCCGGCAATGGCTGACGATGTTCGGACACATCCACGAAAGAGGCCGGTTTGAGCTTACCGGGCCGCATAATGACTTCGCTGGCCATAGGCAGAAAGCCGTAGATTCGCTCGCCTGCTTCTATGCCGTCGCATTTGGACTCAACGATATCGGCCATACCCCAGACAGGTACCTTACCCCAATTAACGCCATTATCTGAGTTCACCGGGTAATAATTCCAGTAACCAATCATATCGCCGGAAACCGCGTAGCTGACATTATTGGCTGTGAGGCCATATTTATCGATAGCGACACGGACCTCTCCGACCGCTAATGGTCGGGACTCTGATTTGACGATTTTTGTATTCCGGTAATTGTCACGGTCAACCAATAATTCCTGCATGTTATTTCCTTAGTTCAAATAAGAATATAGCGTTCTGCGCCAAAGACGCCAAAAGTATCAGCAATAAAGGTACCCAAATTTTCGGCTTTAGGTAAGTGTTCAAAAACGATTGGGTTGGAAATGAAATTGTTCCGTCTATAGCGGCCAGTTTATATTTATGGCTATCTGCAAAGCGCGGGTCGGATACGAGTAGCATCATGTCTCGACGGCTCCGGTAACGCATCAATCCAACAGAATGAAATCCCTCATCGGCGGCAGCGTTCCAACTATCCACATAACCGCCCTTTTTGCGGGACAATATTACCGGATGACCACCGCGTTTAAATAGGGCCTTTGAAAAGGGTCCAAAATAATCCTGTACCAGTTCGATCCCTGTCATTTTTTTGCCTGAATCCGGATGCGTGACCTTGCCTTCGTGAAAACGTACAAGGTTAAGCATGATAAATTCTTTGCCGTCATCTTGTTCCAAGAATTTGCGCATCACTTCCGGGTCCGTCGGCGATTCATCGCTGTTTTGCTCAAACTGCTCAAGAAAGGTATCGATTTCTGCGGGTGTAAGCGGCCCTTTCCAGTTGAAATACCAAAGCGCAAAAATCAGATAGAGGACACCTGCCCCGGCCCAAATCCAGATATTCATCATCGTACCTTTATCAGTAGTTTGCCGTGGTTGCCGCCGGAAAACAGCATTTCAAAAGCTTCCGGGAATTTTTCTATGCCTTCAACAACATGCTCGCGGAATATTAGCTCACCCTTTTTCTGCGCTGTTAGGAGCGCCATAAATGCCTCCGGAATCCGGTGCATATAATCCTTCATAGTAAAGCCCTGCATTTTCGCGCTTTGGGCAATCAACTGCATATAGTTCTTTGGGCCAACCTGATTATGGAAATCCCCATATTGAGAAATAGCGCCGCAGACGACGATGGTGCCTTTATAGTTTATGCGCGCGAGCACAGCATCGAGAATTTCACCACCGACATTGTCGAAATAGATATCGATGCCGTCCGGGCATTCTCTATTCAATCCGTCTCTTATGCTTTCATTTTTATAGTCGATTGCGCCGTCAAGTCTGAGCTCGTCTTTCAAAAACGCGCATTTGATTGGGCCGCCGGCAATGCCGACGACTCGCGCCCCTGCATTGCGAGCAAATTGTGCCGCGATGCTTCCAACGGCCCCACTCGCCGCTGAAACTGCAACCGTTTTGCCGGGTTCAGGCCTGCCAATATCCATCATCCCGAAATAGCCGGTGTAACCCGTCATGCCGAGACCGGAGAGAAAGTGATTGGGCGGCGCATGGCTCACATCAACCTTGCGAAGGTGTTTACCGCGCAGGACACCTTCGGTTTGCATGCCGGTAAACCCGGTCACCCAGTCACCAGGTGCAAGTCCATCAAACCGCGACTCAGTCACTTCGCCAATTCCGAAAGCGCGCATGATTTTTCCGGGCTTAACAGGCGGCATGTAGCTGCGTTTGTTGGTCACCCATCCCATCATGCCGGGGTCAACGGAAATCCAGTCGAACCGAACGAGAACTTCACCTTCCTGGACAGCCGGTGGATCATCATGGGTCAGCTCGAAAATATCATTGCCGGTTTCAGCCGTGCGGTAGCGAGTCATTCGAAATTGAGAGGTCATGACGACAGGTTTTCATAAAATTTGAGCACTTCGCGCGCGTATTCTTGCGGAATGTCTTCGACCAGGAAATGCGATCCGCCTTTAAGTATAATTGGCTCATAATCCCGCGTCCCCGGGATAGCCGGCCGGACCGACTTATATCCCTTCGGCGCGACTTGATCCTTATCCGAAAAAAGATTCAAAAACGGCTTTTCGAAATTTTTGAGCTTCTGCAAAGCCTGCCAGTTTTCCGACAACATGGGATTATTATTTCGGGTGGGCAGCATTTGCGTGAATTGCCGAATTCCTGTGAGATAGGACTTGTCCGGGTAAGGCGCAGCGTAGCTATCAATGTCAGACTGCGGCATGTCGGACAGCGTAAATTTTGAAATCGTCTTCCAAAACCTCCATCCCTTATTCACACGAATCCAAAGCTGAAAGGCCCGCAAAAAGCCCGCACCTTTTCGAGCCATTTTCTTGATGGGTTTCTCCGGATCTCTATTCGACAGTCCCGTGTTGGACATGATGATGGAACTGACCTTATCCTGATTATCGGCGATAGCGCGAAGCCCGATAATTCCGCCCCAATCATGCAAAATGAAATGCGCATCTTTGACGCCAATCTCTTCAAACAATGCCTGTTTCACCCAGGCTTCATGGCGAGCGATCGTATAGTCGCTCATTTGGGTTGGCTTATCGGAACGACCAGTGCCAATATGATCAATAGCAATAGCCCGATATCCATTGCCCACCAGCACCGGAATGATCTTTCGCCACATATAGGACCATGTTGGATTGCCGTGGATCATCACAACCAATTTGCCATCCTTTGGCCCCTCATCCACATAATGCATGCGAAGTTTGCCGCCTTCCTGGTCATCTACCTCTACATAATTTGGCGCAAAGGGGTAATCGGCGAGATTATCAAAACAGCTATCAGGGGTCCGGTTGAATTCCATGACCTTTAAGCCCACACCTCATGAAAGTCTTTGCGCAAGATGCGATGACCGGGGCGTTTGTCCAGGAAGGCTTCTAGACCTGTCTTGACAAACAGGCCGCGGATGACCTCTTGTGTGCTTTCCGAACAACTATCGAAATGATCCCACAGGCGCTGCGCCAGATAGAATCGGTAAGGCATAACGACGGAGGATATTTCAATGCCGCGCCATTCAAACGCCGCTAAGCCGATGCCCCGTCCCAAAGGCGCTTTGACTTTTTCCGGGTTATCGCCCTGCTCGGCGAGCCAGTTATCGGTGAAATCAACATGGGCAGAAAACTCTGCCGCATATTCCTCGCCCACATAGCGCATGAGCGCGGTGAGCGTCTCAGGGAATTCATCGCCAGAATACAATCCGGTTTTGGGTTCAACCAGCGTGTGCTCTTCCATGGCTTCCGGGCGGTTCATCCGCTCTACCCAGTTCCAAACCAACGGCGCCGTTGTCTTCATCAAGTGCGCCGGTTTTGGATCACGGGCCAAGTGAGCATAGAGCGGATTGAACAGGCCATAATCCCCAATGGTTGGCTTATCGCCCAATAGAAAAAAGCTACCGGTCAAATGGGCACTATAGAGGCTTAAAAACTCCGCATAGCTATCCTCAATGAGCGGGATGGTTTTGTCAAAAACGCCAAAGGCTTTGGCGGCCTTTCGCATCCGGCCGGAGGCATGGTCAAACCCCGCATCATTGGCTTTAGCACCCATTTCCACGGGCAATACATCGCGAAAACTGACCCTGAGAAAAGCCAGATTCTCTGCGTCAAAATTCCAGCGATAATGCATGGCCGGTCGGAGAAGACCTTCATTGCCAAAGAGCTGAAACAAAAGCGCGACCGCCTTGGTCACTGGGTCTTCGGGGAAAAGCGGCTCACGGCCCAATCCTTTCGCTTCTAGATATTCCAGAATATCGGTGCCATCCTGTATAATATCGCCGTCAGGCGTTTCAACGACCGGTATAATAAACCGGTTCATATGGGGGTAGATGCGGCTCATATATTCAGGATGCCCGGCGCCGCGCTCCGTTACCGGGATACGGTTGCGGCGCATATAGGCTCTGGCCTTCCCCGTGAAGAGTGAGGCCTGCATACCGTAGAGGATGTAGTTTTGCGACGTCATATTTTGACCTAAAATAAGCTTTACCCAACAAGGTATTTATATTATGACACTAACAATGTCATAAAGATAAAATCAAGAATAAACTGGGGAAACATCCAAGTTTTAGTCTATAGAGGTTTATGTCCCTAAAATCGCTTATAGTACCGCGCGCGGCGCAAAGACTCCTCGGAGAAAACCGGCTGGGCAAACAGCGGGCAAAATTTGAACGTGGCCGCGTTGCAAACGGGGACCCTCACAAGGTCGAATTTTTCCACGATCCAGCCGACCCTTATTCCCAGCTTCTCGAGAAAGTTTTGCCCCGTTTTACGGAAAACTATAAGATTGAGTTGATTACTCATCTGGTCGGCCCGCCGGATGACGCGGCAGCGCCGGAACGCGACAAGCTGGTAGAATACTCCAAAATGGACGCCATGCGCCTTGCCAAAAAAGCCGGGATTGGTTTTGAAATTCAAGACCGCCCGCCAGCCCAAAACACGGCCATCGCGGATGCGCGGCGCGAAAAGCTGGGCCACTATCTCGGCGGGACGCTTTACTATGGCGGCGAATGGTATTGGGGCCTTGACCGCCTGCACTACCTTGAAGACAGGTTGGCGGCATTAGACGCTAAAAAGGACGGCGCTCCAGGCCCAATTTATACGCCCCCGACCACGCTGGCGGGATCCGGCAAAACGGGCGCAGAGCTTCATTGGTACGCATCTTTTCGCTCTCCTTACACAGCCATTGTTAGAGACCGGGTCAAGGCACTTGCCGATGCCTATGGAGCGGAGTTGAAAATTCGTATGGTGCTGCCTATGGTTATGCGCGGACTTACCGTAAACCCTGCCAAGAGAAAATATATTCCGCTCGACACGGCGCGCGAAGCCCGAAGACTTGGTGTGCCTTTTGGCAAAATCATGGACCCTGTCGGGAGGCCGGTCGAACGGGGCTATTCACTCCTCCCATGGGCGAGAGAACAGGGCAAAGACTATGACTTCGTCAATGCCTTTTTGACCAGTGTCTGGTCCGAAGGGACGCATGCGGGCACTGATTCAGGCATGCGCAAGATTATCGAGCGAGCGGGACTTAGTTGGGATGAAGCACGAACGATACTTGGCAATGATGACTGGCGCGCTGAGGCCGAAGCCAATCGGATGGAGATGATGGAGCGCGGTATTTGGGGTGTGCCAAGTTTTAGGGTTGGCGATACCATTACTTGG
>CAYQNQ010000002.1:33048-56836 GCA_964418815.1 uncultured Hellea sp. | reverse complement strand
CATGAATTACGTGGATGCCATAGATGCCCCAATGACTCGCGACGGCGCCATAAAGCTGCACAGCGCCGACGGATTTGCCGGGATGCGCAAAGCAGGCCGATTGGCCGCTGCGTGCCTGGATATGCTGGCCCCCATGGTCAAGCCCGGTATTTCAACGGAAGAGCTCGACCGCGCGGCGTTCGAATTTATCGTCGATAACGGGGGAACGCCTGCCTGTCTGGGTTATCGCGGTTACCAGCACACGACCTGCACTTCCATCAATCACGTTGTCTGTCACGGCATTCCTAATCCTAAGCCGCTGAAAAATGGCGATATCGTCAATATTGATGTCACGGCAATTGTAGATGGCTGGCACGGGGACACATCCCGTATGTATCCGGTTGGAGAGATCAGCCGCCGCGCCGAACGGTTAAACCAGATTACTTATGACTGCCTCATGCTCGGCATTGCGCAGGTCAAACCCGGAAATACGACCGGCGACATCGGCCATGCCATCCAGAAATTCGCCGAGGGTGAACGCTGCTCTGTCGTTACGGATTTCTGCGGCCACGGGCTGGGTAAGCTCTTTCATGACGCCCCTAATATTCTGCATGTGGGCCGCTCGGGACAGGGCGAACTCCTAAAAGAAGGCATGTTTTTCACAATCGAGCCCATGATAAATCTGGGCAAACCCCATGTGAAGATATTATCCGATGGCTGGACAGCGGTGACCCGGGACCGCAAACTGACAGCGCAGTTTGAGCACTCGATCGGCGTCACCAATGATGGCTGCGAGATATTCACGCTGTCGCCCAAAGAATTGCACCGGCCGCCTTATTCTTGATGGCAAAAGACAAGCCGCATTATCACGACCATAGAGATCGACTCCGCGAACGATTTAAAACCGGCGGGAAAGACGCCCTCGCCGATTACGAACTTCTCGAACTTTATCTGTTCAACTCGATCCCGAGACGTGACGTCAAACCCATCGCCAAAGATTTGATTGACCGTTTCGGAAGTTTCGCGGAAACCATTGCTGCGCCGCTGGAACAATTGGTCGATGTTAAAGGCATTGGCGATAAAACAGCGTTGGATTTGAAAATCATTCAGGCCACAGCCAGCCGTTTGGCCAAAGAAAATGTTCTGGACGCGTCCATATTGTCCAGTTGGTCGGCTCTGATGGATTACTGCCGGGCAGAAATGCAATTTGAACCCAAAGAGCAATTCCGGGTTTTATTTCTGGACAAGAAAAACCGTCTCATCGCCGACGAAATATTAGGCAAAGGCACGGTCGACCGGGCACCGGTTTATCCACGGGAAGTTATCAAACGAGCGCTTGACCTTTCCGCCACAGCCCTCATTCTCGCGCACAATCATCCGTCCGGCGATCCCTCGCCCAGCCAAAGCGATATCGACATGACAAATAAAATAATAAGTGCGGGAAAAACCATGGGCATTATCGTCCACGATCACATCATCATCGGCCGCAACGATATTGTGAGTTTCAAGACATTGGGGATCATGTAAAATGAAAAAAAGAACAGTCGCTCTACTCCTGCTGACCCTGGTTTACGGATTTAATTTTATTGACCGGCAGATCGTCGGAATTTTAGCTCCCTGGATTCAGGCTGATCTAGGCCTGACAAACACGCAGCTCGGTCTGTTGGTAGGTCTCGCCTTTGCAACCTTCTATACGATCATGGGCATTCCGCTGGCATTTCTCGCCGACAAAATGAACCGTGTAACGCTGTTATCGGCTGCTCTGGTTGTATGGAGTGGCTTCACGGCCCTCACAGGAATGGCTCAGAACTTTGTACATATCGCCTTGGCCCGAGTTGGTGTCGGTGTCGGTGAAGCTGGCGGCTCTCCGCCCTCCCATTCCATGATCTCTGATTTTTATGGCAAAGAGGAACGGGCTGAGGCTCTAGGCGTCTATTCCCTTGGCATACCGCTAGGCATAATGGCCGCGTACTTCTTTACGGCGGCGCTCATGGGCGCCGATTCTGAGTCCGTAAACTGGCGGCGTATTTTCATTATTTTGGGTTTCACCGGTATTATCCTAGCCATCATCGTCAGAGTCGTTATCCGTGAACCAGAACGCGGCGCGATGGAAGGCGGTGCCAAAAAATCATCTGGCTACGTCCCGTTAAGCCAATCATTTAGGGAAGCTAATCTTCCCTTGCGATTTGCGATCTTTGGCCCCCTTTTCGCAGGATTGGTTGCAGCGTGGACCATGGGCTTAAGCCTAGTTTTTGTTGTACCGTTTATTATTTTCTTTGCGGCCATGTTTTTGCTCAGTCTCCAACCGGGTGTATTGACAATATTATCGATTAAATCCTGGTGGTGGATGGCCCTGGGAATCGCTTTTGCCAGCTTTGCCAGCTACGCTATTTCCGGATTTCAAACCAAGTTCTTGGGTTTGCTTGAACCCGACTTTAGCCCGCGCGTTTATATTTTCTGGATTGGTGTAATCAATGGAACATTTTATGTAGCTGGCACTTATTTTGGTGCCAAGCTCGTTGATTTGCGCGCCAAAAAAGATATTCGCGCCTATGGAACGATACCAGCCTTATCCATCTTAGCAGCTTTCCCTCTGGCCATTGCTGCATTCTGGGCGCCGACCGTAACCCTACACCTGATTATTGGGGCGTTCCTCCAAATCTGCCTTGGTGTGTACCTTGGGCCGAGCTTTGCCATCGCGCAGACACTGGCACCGATTAAATTCCGCGCCATGTCCACAGCTCTGTTTTTCTTTGTGCTCAATTTCATCGCTCTTGGCGGCGGACCGACATTTGCCGGCATAATGATCGACGTGTTCCTCGAAGGCGGCAGAACGGAACTGGATGCCACGCGATGGGCCATGTATGTCACATTTGGCGCCTACGTTCTGGCATTCCTGTTCTTCATGCTTGTTCGCATTACCCTTCCCAAAGACTGGGCCGAGGCGGAAAGCCGCAATGAGGTTGATTCAGACGCATAATTGCGCATAAGGAGCGCTTTGATTCAGGTGAGTCTCTATGATTGAGCGTTATACACGCAAGGAAATGGCCGAAATCTGGTCGGCTGCCACCAAATACCGCATATGGTTTGAGATCGAAGCCCATGGCTGCGACGCGCTCGCCGAGCTCGGCGTTATCCCGAAATCCGCTGCCAAGAACATTTGGGACAAAGGCGGTTCGGCGGAATTTGATGTCGCGCGCATTGACGAGATTGAGCGCGAAGTCAAACATGATGTTATCGCTTTCTTGACCCACTTAGCGGAGTTCATTGGCGAAGACGCCCGTTTCGTCCATCAAGGCTTTACCTCTTCTGACATTCTGGACACGACACTGTCTGTTCAGCTTGCCCGGGCCACGGATTTGCTCCTTATTGGTATGGACAGGGTTCTGGCCGCACTTAAGAAACGCGCCGAAGAACACAAATACACGATCACCATTGGGCGCTCTCACGGTATTCACGCCGAACCGACGACATTTGGGATAAAGCTTGCGCGGTTCTACGCAGAATTTGCCCGCGGCCGAGAACGGCTTCTCAGGGCCCGCGAGGAAATCGCCGTCTGCGCCATTTCCGGCGCTATTGGCACATTTGCGAATATTGATCCAAAAGTCGAAGCTCATGTGGCCGAAAAGATGGGGCTGGCCATCGAGCCCGTCTCAAGCCAGATTATTCCGCGAGACCGCCATGCCGCCTATTTCGCAGCGCTGGGCGTCATAGCCTCTTCTATCGAAAATATAGCCGTAGAAATTCGGCATCTGCAGCGCACTGAGGTGCTGGAAGCAGAGGAATTCTTCTCCAAGGGGCAAAAAGGCTCATCCGCTATGCCTCATAAGCGAAACCCCGTACTAACGGAAAACCTGACCGGTCTGGCTCGTCTGGTACGCATGGCCGTGACACCCGCCATGGAAAACGTCGCCCTCTGGCATGAGCGCGATATCTCCCACAGCTCTGTTGAGCGCGGGATAGGCCCTGACACGACCATTCATCTGGACTTTGCCCTGCACCGCCTCGCCGGCGTCATAGAAAAACTTGTCGTCTATCCCGAAAAAATGAAATCTAATATGGATCGGCTCGGCGGCCTTCATAACTCGCAGAGGTTCTTGCTCGCCCTAACGCAAGCTGGTGAGCAACGCGAGTCCGCCTATCGCCTTGTGCAGCGCAATGCCATGAAGGTATGGGAATTGTTCCGGACTCAGGGCAATGCTGGCGAAGGTGCCTTCCTCAATCTGCTTTTGGAAGACCAAGATGTCACCGCTCTGCTCACTGAAAAACAAATCAAAGACATGTTTGACGATGAGTATCATACGAAATTCGTCGATGTGATATTTGAACGCGTTTTTGGGTAAAGCATTCCATAAAAGCCCTACGCGGCTAAGACGCGATTGCCGTATTATTGCCAGCAAATGACTGCGTTAAAAATAACTTAACCTGTAGCGATCCCTAAGCGTCTTTTGATATAGAATATCATCTGCAGCCTGATGATGAAATTTTTTCGCGAATTTTTTTGTAAATAAAACAACAACTTAAAACCTATATTAACGGTTCTGGAAACCTTAGTAAACACGCCGTTACCAATACATTTGCAGAATTTAAACTATTGGTCGTTATCCCTTGAGACACAGACGGAACACTCCAATTTGTGAAAACTAGGGAATTTGAGACCATGAAAAAACTTACTGCTCTTATCAGCGCTGTAGCTCTGACATCAGCTTTCGGCGCAACAGCATTTGCTAGCGACGTCTATGTCGTAAACTTCAGACAAGATGATAACGCCGAGAGCCAACTGCTCGAAGCACAACTACTTTCTGCTCTTTCAACGGTAGGAAATGCAGAACACGTCGTTATCGACACATCAAACGCTGCCAAATGGGAAAAAAGTGCCCACGAAGCTTTTGACCGTGACATTGTACCTGTCTTTAACAAGTGGGTTGGCCTTCCAGGCTTCGCCGCTATTGTTGATGCAAAGACAAAGCGCGTCATGGGATGTGTAAACGGTACTTTCAGCTCATCAGAAATGGCTGAAGAGATTAACAAGATGGCGTCTCGCGCATCTGGACAGGCTTTCATGTCCCGCGCTTCTACACGCACCAAAACAACACAGTGCCCTGCTGCACACAATGTTGATCCCGGTCGGTAGACTTATTTAGACTAATAGATTCAAACCGGATGCACTCGCGTCCGGTTTTTTTATTCACGATACTGTGACTGCGGTTTTCTGCATAAAACAGGTGAAAAAGGGCCGGAAGAGCCCTATTTAGAAAAAAACAAACGTGAATGGTGTGAGTAAAATGATGAAAAAATTCGTCAAAACATCTGTAATGGGCTTATTGGCCTTTATGTCTTTCGGTGTGGCATCTGCCAATTCCGATCATGACCTTTATGTGGTTATGTTCGAAGCCGATTGGTGCGGGCCTTGTAAAGTCGTCAAACCCAGACTGAACCAGGCTCTGCAAAATCTCGGCGACTCGTCCATCGAGTATGTCACCATCGACATCACCACGCCGGGCGCATCTGAAATCAGCGCTCACAAGGCTTTCGACCGGGAAATCGTCCCGCAATATAACAGCTGGATGGGCGTGACTGGATTTGCGGCCATCATTGACGCCGACACTAAACAGACGCTGGGCTGTATCAACATGATCTATGACGCAGCGTCGATGGCCATGCATATTAAAAATCTTAAGACCTATGCGGTGTCAAATCAGCCGGTCCAGGACGTCCTCTGCCCGGAGCCAAACTTCCTTTAAATAGCATTCAGGTAAAGACGGCGTAGATCCCGCAAAGGATCTCAACCACATGACAAGCGTCACGTCTCTTCGGAGATTTCCTGACGGGCTTCTTCCATCAGAGCGCGCATCTTGTTACGCAGGGCAATGTCGGAAACTTCCACGCCTTCGGCCGAAAAATCCGCTTTTAGTTTGAGGAATACATCATCGTCTCCGGCTTCAGACATATCCGTCATGATGACTTCGGTGATATAAGCTTTGGCGTCCGCCTCGTCTTTATTGAGCAGCTCAGCCGCCCATAAAGCGAGCTTTTTGTTCCGGCGGGCCTCCGCCCGAAATTCTTCTTCAGCTGCCAGTACAAATTTCTTTTCAGACGCTTTTTCTTTGTCGTCAAAGGCTTTCATTTATGGGCTCCAATAAGGGAATCGATTTTTTCGAATTCCATGTAGGTATTTCCGAGTAGATTCTCAACGAAGAATCGTCACATTAAGCAGCATAATCATTGCCGCTAATACAACACTGGGGTATAGCGCGGTCTTTCACCGAGCCGAATCTATCAAGGCTCTTTCAGGAGCGCTCATGAGCCGCCGCAAACAGATCTACGAGGGCAAGGCCAAAATCCTGTATGAAGGCCCGGAGCCCGGAACACTCATTCAATATTTCAAGGACGATGCGACCGCGTTTAACGCCCAAAAAAAGGCGATTCTGGACGGCAAAGGTGTTTTGAACAACCGTATATCGGAATTTGTCATGTTGCGCCTGGCCGATATCGGTATTCCGACGCATTTCATCAAACGTCTGAATATGCGCGAGCAGTTGATAAAGCGGGTGGAAATCATTCCCCTTGAAGTCATTTGCCGAAACGTGGCCGCTGGCACCATGTCCAAACGCCTCGGCATCGAAGAAGGCGAGAAACTCCCGAGGTCGATTGTTGAATTTTGCCTGAAACGTGATGATTTGGGCGATCCGGTCATTGCCGAAGAGCACATTCACGCTTTTGGCTGGGCCACGCCAGAAGAACTGGACGAGATCATCGCCATGTCCCTCCGGATCAATGATTATCTTCAGGGCATGTTTGCCGGCATAGGCATTCGCCTGGTCGATTTTAAAATCGAGTTTGGCCGTCTGGATGTGGACGGAGGACATCAAGTTGTCCTCGCCGATGAAATCAGCCCGGATAGCTGCCGCCTGTGGGATATGGAAACCAATAAAAAGCTCGACAAGGACAGGTTTCGGCGAGATTTGGGCGACGTTACCGAAGCCTATACCGAAGTTGCGACGCGGCTTGGAATTCTAAAATCCAATCCGCCCAACCTGTCTATTGTATCTGATGACTGATAGGGGAAAATCATGAAAGCCATCGTCCACATAGGACTCAAACCCGGTGTTCTGGATCCGCAAGGACGCGCCATTGCCAGATCATTGACCGATCTCGGATTTGACGAGGTCGCGGCGGCGCGGCAGGGAAAAGTCATTGAAATTGACCTTTCGGGGGATGACGCCGGGGCCGCGGAAGCCCGTGTCACTGAAATGTGTGAGAAGCTTCTCGCGAATACGGTGATTGAAAGCTATAGCGTCAAAATTGAAAGCTAGGTCATGAAAACTGCTGTCATCACCTTTCCCGCATCCAATTGCGACCGCGATGCCCGCGCAGCGCTGGAGCAGCTCACGGGACGTCCAGCAGAAATGATCTGGCACCGCGAAACCGAAGTCCCGTCGGATGTGGATTTTGTTGTCATTCCCGGAGGTTTTTCCTACGGCGACTACCTCAGATGCGGCGCCATGGCGGCCCGGTCTCCCATTGTCAAAGATTTGGTGGAAAAGGCCAATAAGGGCCTCCCGGTTGCTGGCTTCTGTAACGGCTTTCAAATACTGACAGAAAGCGGTTTACTTCCGGGCGCATTGTTAATGAATAATGGCCTTAATTTCGTCTGCCGTCCGCAAAAACTTCGGATCACAAATGGCAATACGCGGTTCACATCCGCTTATGGCAGCACACAGGAAGTCGTCTACCCCATCGCACATCACGAAGGGAATTATTTCGCCGACGACCAGACTTTGAACCGCCTTGAAAAAGACGGGCGCGTCTTGTTCAAATATGTGGACAATCCGAATGGTTCAGCCCGTGATATTGCCGGTATATGCAATGAGGCCGGCAATGTTTTCGGGATGATGCCGCATCCTGAGCGGGCCGTGGACCCGCTCCACGGCGGGACAGACGGCATCAACTTTTTTAAATCTATTCTCGAGTCAATTTAATGGCCAATGCTGTTGAAATTACGCCGGAAATTGTCGCCGAACATGGGCTGACGCCGGACGAATACCAAATTATTCTGGACCGCCTAGAGCGCCCACCCAATATGACGGAGCTAGGCATATTCTCAGTCATGTGGTCCGAGCACTGTTCCTACAAATCCTCTCGCAGGCATTTGGGTAAATTTCTGACCAAGGGCCCGCGGGTTATTCAGGGGCCCGGCGAAAATGCCGGCGTTATCGACATAGATGACGGCGACGCAATTATCTTCAAAATGGAGAGCCATAACCACCCGTCTTATATAGAACCCTATCAAGGCGCAGCGACCGGCGTGGGCGGGATTATGCGGGATGTTTTCACTATGGGCGCGCGTCCGATTGCGCTCATGAATGCTCTCAGATTTGGTGACCCGGCTCATCCGAAAACAAAATCTCTGGTTAGCGGCGTCGTCTCGGGTATTGGCGGCTACGGAAACTGTGTCGGTGTCCCGACGGTTGGCGGCGAAACCAATTTCCACAAAGGCTATAATGGCAATATTCTGGTCAACGCAATGTGCGTCGGCCTCGCCCGGACGGACAAGGTCTTTTATTCGGCGGCCAAAGGTGTGGGAAATCCAATTTTCTATGTGGGTTCGAAAACGGGCCGCGACGGTATTCACGGGGCAACTATGGCGTCGGCGGAATTTGATGATGATAGCGACGAGAAACGCCCGACGGTTCAGGTCGGTGACCCGTTCACAGAAAAACTCTTGATCGAAGCCTGCATGGAACTCATGGCCACAGACGCCATTATTGCTATTCAGGATATGGGCGCGGCGGGCCTGACCTCCTCTTCCGTGGAAATGGCTGACAAAGGCGGGGTCGGAATTGAACTTAACCTAAATGACGTGCCGCAGCGCGAAGAAGGCATGACGGCCTATGAAATGATGCTGTCAGAAAGCCAGGAACGCATGCTGATGGTTATCCAGCCCGGAAAAGAGCAGTTGGCTTTCGATATATTCCACAAATGGGAGCTGGACGTGGCGCAGATCGGCTTCACCACGGATACAGGGCGGTTGGTTCTAAGTCACAAAGGCGAGATCGTCTGCGATATTCCGATCGCGCCGCTGGCGGATGACGCGCCGAATTACAACAGGCCTTACGAAAAGACGGAAAAACGCCCTGAATTAAAGGCGGATAGCATTGGCCTATCTGATCTCAATTCAGCCTTAAAAACTATGGTCAAATCCCCTGACCTCGCCTCGCGGCGCTGGATTTGGGAGCAATATGACCGTCATGTGATGGCGGATACCGTCGATAGCAGCCAAAGCGGCGGCGATGCGGCCATCGTCCGCATTCACGGCAAAAACAAAGCCGTAGCCATTACAACCGATGTGACGCCGCGATATTGCTATGCAGACCCGTATGAAGGCGGCAAACAATGTGTCGTCGAAACCTGGCGCAATCTCACCTGTGTCGGTGCGGACCCAATTGCCATCACCGATTGCCTCAACTTCGGCAACCCGGAACGCCCTGATATTATGGGTCAATTTGTGGGATGTATTGAAGGTATGAACGAAGCTTGCCGTGCCCTCGACTATCCCGTCGTTTCCGGCAATGTTTCTCTTTACAACGAAACTAATGGCCAGGCCATCCCGCCGACGCCTGCAGTTGGCGGAGTGGGTCTCATCCCCCATTTGGAACATTTTACCACTCTTGCCGGAGCGAAGGATGGAGACGCCCTGATAATGATCGGCGAAACTCATGGCTGGATTGGCTCGTCCATTTATTTACGCGAAATCGCCAATCGCGAGGAAGGTGCCCCGCCGCCTGTGGATCTGGCGCTTGAAAAACTCAATGGCGATTATGTCCGGCAGCTCATCCGCAATCGCCGGGTTCATGCAGCTCACGACTGCTCTGACGGCGGGTTCCTGATTGCCGCCACGGAAATGGCTCTGGCGGGCAATATTGGCCTGGATATTCGCAGACCCTCCGGAAACACCGCCCTCAGCGGTTGGTATTTCGGCGAAGATCAGGCCCGCTATCTGCTGGCCGTGGATCAAAACAGTGTAAATCCAATCCTTTCAACGGCCGATGGCAAAGGCGTGAAGGCAGCAATGATCGGAACCTTTGGTGGCAGCCGGATAACAAGCAATGACGGTCTTGACCTTGAAGTGTCAGAAATTCGGTCCATCTATGAGGCCTGGTTCCCGACACTAATGGAGAGCTGATATGGCCATGGAAGCCGGCGAAATCGAACGAATGATCAAAGAAGCCATGCCTGATGCGCAAATCGAAATCACCGATTTGGCAGGAGACGGCGACCATTATAAGGCTGTCGTCACAAGCAAGGCCTTTGAGGGCAAGTCCCGCATTCAGCAGCACCAGATGGTCTATGCTGCGCTAAAAGGAAATATGGGCGGCGTTTTACACGCACTCGCCCTTGAAACCCGCTTGCCGGACGCTTAATTAGAAACAAAGTCATTTAAAGGCCGAACCATGTCATCTGACGTTCAGGAAAAAATTCGAAAAACCGTAACGGACAACGATGTTGTCCTTTACATAAAAGGTACGCCCGTGTTTCCGCAATGCGGATTTTCCTCTACCGTTGTCCAAATTTTCGACTATCTGGGCGTCAACTACGAGTCCGTTAACGTTCTGGAAAATCAGGATATTCGTCAAGGTATTAAAGACTATAATAACTGGCCGACAATCCCTCAAATCTTTGTCAAAGGCGAATTTATTGGCGGGTGTGACATCATGCGTGAGATGTTCGAAACCGGTGAACTCAAGACATTTTTGGCGAAAAAAGAAATCCCGCTTTCAGCCTGATTCAGACTCATTTAATACATTCCTGATTTCATAACGCCCGAAAGGGCGGCTTATGAGTTTTAATAAAGTAGCTATCGCCCGTAAGAATACCGCGGGATGGAGCCGAATTTTCGGCTCGGCACGCTCCATGTCTAATTCCCGGCTTTTGGGGTCAGCTCTTTCATGGGTTCTTGGAATTTCAGCCTTTTACTGCAGCCTTTTTTATGTGCCTGCTTTCTTTGACTATAAAAAGGTATTCGGCATTTCCAATGTAACACCAAACATTGATGATAAAAAACATTCCGTCCTGTCACCTTATATGGAACTTATGCAGCTGAACCGGACTTATCTTAAAAGCGGTCAATCCATGGAGGCTTACTACAAAATCATAGGTAATAACCCTGCCGAATTACTCCTTTACACCTGTATGTCTCCCGCCGTCATCGAAGTTTTCGTCTGCGACCCGGCTATTGTAAAAAGAATTCCTTTGGAAAAAGCCCGCGGAAGCTATTCTGTTCAAGTGCCTGAAAATGGATTTTACGGATATCGCGTTCAAGTGGCGGAAAGATCAGACAAATATTATCTAATTTGGCGGCGTCGTTTTTAAAACGAAAAACCCCGCTAAAAAGCGGGGTCCATAATTCTGATACTCTGAGTCTCTTTTATCGAGAATAAAATTCCACAACCAGATTTGGTTCCATCATAACAGGGTATGGAACTTCGTCAAAACTCGGCACCCGCACAAATGTTGCTTTCATAGCGCTTGGATCAAGGTCGATATATTCAGGCACATCCCGCTCAGCGCTTTCAAGAGCTTCCAGTACCAGAGCCATTGTCCGTGATTTTTCGCGGACCTGAATGACGTCGCCGACTTTACAGCGGTAGGACGGGACATTGACTTTCCGGCCATTGACCATGACATGACCGTGATTGACAAACTGGCGCGCGGCAAAAACAGTTGGGACCATTTTTGAGCGGTATACCACTGCATCCAGACGGCGCTCGAGCAGACCGATCAGGTTTTCAGACGCATCGCCCTTAAGCCGAGTGGCTTCTGCGTAAATTCCTCGAAACTGTTTTTCTGTGATATTACCGTAATACCCTTTGAGCTTTTGCTTGGCGCGCAGCTGCGTACCAAAGTCCGACAATTTACTCTTACGGCCAGCACCATGTTGGCCTGGAGGATAAGGACGCTTGTTAACGGGGGATTTGGGACGGCCCCAAATGTTTTCGCCCATGCGGCGATCGATTTTATACTTGGCGGAATGACGCTTAGACATGCGTTTAGTCTCTTCTTCGACGTGGCCCGGCAAACCAAATCACTCGGCTTGCGATTACAACGGCGGCACCACACCTACCCGTACTGCCCTTTTTCAGGGATGGCGGCTTTTAGCGTGAACACCCGCCTTGTCAAGACATTGATGTAACGAATTGTGATGCAATTGGGCGAAAATGACTCGCCTGTCTACGGCCCTTGTGACAAGAGGCCCTGATGCAAGAACGGGTGGACAGTTCGGGATTTTGGGCAGGCGTGACAGCCTATGTCATGTGGGGCCTATTTCCGATTTATTTTAAAGTAACCGAAAGCATTCCGGCAACGGAGATTTTAACCCACCGAATTGTCTGGTCTTTGCCATTTGGATTCCTGATCCTGGCTTTCAGACGGCAGATCAAAGACGTTATCAGGGCTATCGTAAAGCCAAAAATCCTGCTCCTGCTCACGATTTCTTCTGTTGCTATGGCGGGAAATTGGGGCATCTATATCTGGGCCGTACAAAATGATCAGATTTTTCAAGGAAGTCTGGGATATTACATCAATCCGCTTATGTATGTCCTCGTCGGCGTTGTGTTTTTTAAGGAAACCCTGTCCCGCTGGCAGGGTCTTGCTGTTCTACTGGCGATAATCGGCGTGCTTATCCTTACGTTTTACGGCGGAGAATTCCCCGGGATTGCCTTGTTTCTGGCGACCTCATTTACAATTTATGGCGTTGTCAGAAAACAGGTCGATATTGGCGCCATGCCCGGTTTGTTTATTGAGGTCATGCTCTTATTCCTACCAGCGCTGGCTTATATTTACTGGCTCTCAACACAGGGCAATTTCAATTTCCCGGAAACAAGTGCAAACCTGCAGATCCTACTCGTTTTAGCGGGCCCGATAACTGTATTACCGCTCTTGGCATTTGCTTTTGCCGCCCGCCGGCTTAGCCTGACATTGCTAGGGTTTCTCCAATATATCGGGCCAACATTGCAATTCATGTGCGGGCTGTATTATGGAGAGACGCTGACAAGCGCTCATATGCTCTGTTTTGGGTTTATTTGGGCTGCAGTTATCTTATTCACCTGGGATACTTTTCGATCACAGGACAAAGTAGCGGCCTAAAAATGGAACAAGCAAATTGCCAGATCTATCTGATTACGCCCCCCAATATCAAAAATCTTCCGGCATTTTTAGATGATCTGGACATGGCTTTGACAGCGGCGCCGGTCGCCTGTCTGCAAATAAGACTGAAAGATGCGGAAGATTCAGCGATTATTCAGGCTACATCTTCTATGTTACCAATATGTCGGAAACACAAAACGGCAGTTTTACTAAATGATCGTCCTGATCTGGCTAAAAAATGCGGCGCTAACGGAGTCCATATTGGACAGGACGACATGGACTATTTTTCATCTAGAGAACTGCTGGGCGAGGATGCAATTATTGGTGTTACATGCCATAATTCCAGAGAATTGGCCTTTGAGGCTGCGAGCGCTGGTGCCAATTATGTGGCCTTTGGAGCCTTCTTCGAAACACAGACGAAGTCCCCAAAATCCCGCGCTGACAAGGAGATTTTAACATGGTGGAACCAAACCGTGGAAACACCCTGCGTCGCAATCGGGGGAATCAGTCCTCAAAACGCCGCGGAGATTATACAAGCGGGCGCGGATTTTATCGCCGTCTCGTCAGGGGTTTGGGGCCATCCGGGCGGGCCCGCGCAATCAGTTCAGCAGCTCTATCAGCTGTGTTCGGATTACTCATCGCCAATGCCAGCTTAGCACAAGCTCAATCCTCGATTTTGACAGAAACACCGTCCATTCCCTTAGCGCCGGCATCAACAACCACGGGGCAATCCAATTTTGATCAGGCTGTGAATGCCTATGAGATTCGTGATTTTGCCACAGCCCTGACGCTGGCGAAAGCTGCGGCTGGGCAAGGCCATGCTGAGGCTCAGGTCATGACTGCCCATATTTTACTACGCGGCGAAGCTGGATTCGTTGATCATAACATGGCCGTGGATAACTACCGAAAAGCGGCCGCGCAAAGAAATGTGGATGCCTATATGGGGCTTGGCGAAATGGCATTAAGGTCCCTGGCCGGGCTATCACCATCTGATGCTCTTCAGTGGTTCTCAGCTGCAGCTCAGGTGGGCCGCAGGGACGCCATGCGGGCTATAGGAGAAATGTATCTGAAGGGGCAAGGCATCCCGCCAGACGCAGAAAAAGCAAAGCACTGGCTGGATAGAGCGGCGCAATCTGGCGATCATCTTGCACACCGAAAAATGGCGGATAGCCTTTTTGAAAGCGACCCGGTCAAAGCCCTTGAATATTATGAAAAAGCAGCGGCAACCGGTGATAGTGAAGCGGCTTATATTGCGGCCATCATGTATGAGGAAAACCTGCAAATCCGCCCTAATTCAAACCGGATGGCAGAGCTTATGCGTCAGGCCGCAGAAAGCGGCCATGCGGCCGCCCTCGCCGATTACGGTCTGCTCGTCTATCAGGGCCGAGGCGTTACGCGGGACATTGCAGCAGCAGCAGGCTGGTTTGAAAAATCGGCCAAAGCAGGTGATAGCGAAGGCCAATTCCTTTACGCCTTCACACTGGCCAAAGGTGAAGGTGTCCAGCAAAATTATGAGGAAGCCTATTATTGGCTGCTAAAAAGCGGCGAAAGCGGAATTTCGGATTACGACAAAGACAAACAGGTTTTACGCGAGCGCCTCGAACAAAATATTGATCCGGCCATTCTTGACCGGGCTCGGGCCAGGGTCAACTCCCAGTAAAATACGAGCTATCGCGAAAATTAATTCGCACGCCATTGTCATCATAAGACGGCGAAAGCATCTCAACGATCAGCGGCGCTAGGTCTTCAGGCTGCGGAATTGTCGCCGGGTCCTCGCCGGGCATGGCCTTCGCCCGCATCTTGGTGGCTGTCCCGCCGGGATTTAAAAGATTCACTCTGATTTTGGTGACTCCAACCTCGCTGGCATAAGACTGAACAAATACCTCAAGAGCCGCTTTTGACGCAGCGTATGCGCCCCAAAAGGCCCGACCACCTAGCGCCACGCTCGACGTCATGAATAATGCCCGTCCGGCTTCTGATAGCCGGAGTAGCGGATCAAGACTTCGAATAAGACGATAATTGGCGGTCATATTGACCCCCATGATCTCCTCATAATCTTTGGGCGTAACCTGATTGGCGGGCGTCAAATCTTTCAAAACACCTGCATTTGCAAACAAACCGTCCAAACAGCCCCACCGGTCATTAATAATCGATCCGAGCTGATCAATACTGTCAAAGTTTTTAAGATCCATGGGGACTAGCGTGCATTCGCCGCCATTGGACGAAATAGCGTCATCCAGGTCTTCGAGGCCGCCTTGCGTACGGCCAAGGGCAATAATGTGGGATCCCGCTTCGGCCAACGCTAATGCCGCGTGATAGCCAATACCGCGGGTTGCCCCGGTCACTAGGGTAATACGGCCCGATAAGGGTTTGTCTGCCATGAAATTCTCTTAAGCGACTTCCACGAGGAAAGACAGCTGTTTGGATGTCCCAAGCTGACGGTCACGGTCCACTAGCGGAGTCGGATAGTCTCCGGTAAAGCAATGATCGGTGTATTGCGGCGCGCTATCTTGCCGAAGCTTTTCACCCATGGCCCAATAAAGACCCTCGATTGAAAGAAATCCGAGGGAGTCCACTTCCAGCATTTCAGTCATAGCTTCAATCGAATAATTTGCCGCGATCAACTTCTCTTTGGTCGGCATATCAATACCGTAATGATCGGGGAATTTAATGGGCGGAGAGGCAGAGCGAAAATGAACTTCTTTTGCGCCCGCAGCCTTAACCATCCTGACAATCTTCGTCGATGTGGTTCCGCGGACGATTGAATCGTCCACAAGCAAAACCCGTTTTCCTTCAATCATTGACCGGTTAGCGGAGTGCTTTAGCCGAACGCCCATATCGCGAATTTGCTGCGTGGGCTGGATGAATGTTCGTCCGACATAGTGGTTTCTAATGATGCCCAGTTCAAATGGAACATCGATCTCCTGAGAAAACCCGAGCGCCGCCGGAACGCCGCTATCCGGAACCGGAATGATAACGTCAACGTCCGCCGGGCATTCCTGTGCGAGCCGTTTGCCCATACGCTTACGGACATTATAGACACTTTTACCGCCGACAATGCTGTCCGGACGGGCAAAGTAGACAAATTCAAAAACACAGGGTCTGGGCCGTGTATTCGGAAAAGCTCTGAATGACCTTATTCCGTCAGAATTTATAGCGACGACCTCTCCGGGTTCGACTTCGCGAATGAACTCCGCGCCCACCATGTCAAACGCACAGGTTTCTGATCCGAGAATATAACTATCGCCGATGCGCCCGATTAATAGCGGCCGAATTCCAAAGCGGTCACGGGCACCAATAAGGCAGTCTGACGTCATACAGACAAATGCATACCCTCCGTCGATCTGGCGTATAGCACCCAAAAATCTATCCATAAATTCGCCGGCGCGGGAGCGCGCGATTAAATGTATCAGGACTTCTGTATCGCTGGTGCTTTGAAATATGGCGCCGCCTTTAACAAGGCGTTCACGTAAAGTGTAGGCATTGGTCAAATGTCCATTATGGGCCACTGCAAAGCCGCCAATAGCCAGTTCCGAAAAGAGCGGCTGGACGTTTCTAAGTGTTGTTTGCCCGGCCGTAGAATAACGCACATGCCCAATGGATAAGTGCCCTTTTAATCGTTGGGACGGATCCGCGCCCGTAAAATTGTCACCCACAAGCCCGAGATGACGCTCCGTATGAAATTTTTCACCGTCAAAACTGGCAATCCCGCAGGCTTCCTGACCGCGGTGCTGGAGGGCATGTAAACCTAGCGCCGTCAGAGAGGCCGCGTTTTCCATGCCGAATATTCCGAAGACACCGCATTCTTCGCGGATCCGGTCTTCGTCCGGATCGATAAAACAAGCTGGATTATTCGTTTCCATCGACGACGTCCTCAATTTTATCCACTGCCCCTTCAGTATCGCCATCTGCCAGGGACTTCGCGGCAGATTTAATTTCCGGCAATGGAAGAGCGAGTAAAAACCCTTCAATACGTTCTATTATGGGATAGATTGTTGAGCTATTGAACATCTCGCTTTTGACTGGGTTAGGCGCGCCATATTGCTCAGCCAGCTCCGCTTTATCACGATAGTTTGAATTCCAGATCAAGGTCGCGATGGCAACAACGAACAAGCCACGGGCGATTCCGAAGGTCCCGCCCAATAAGCGGTTTGAAAAACTTGGGCTGCCACCTGCGCCTGCTATATTCCTAAGTAGAAAACCGATCACAAAATAAACAAGGAAAAAAGTGCCAATGCCGAGGACCCCGTCGGCCAGCCATTCCGGGTCCTTGATGAATTCCCTCATGGCGGGACGGTACTGTCCCCATACAAATAGGGTTGCGATAATTCCAACCACGAGTGCTAGGATGGCGATCAATTCTTTGGCAAAACCGTTTCTTAAAGCCATGACAAGAGAAATCAGGCACACGACAATGACGGCTATGTCAAAACCGTTAAATACCCACGGGCCTATACTCATGCAGCGACCTCAAATCAAATCAGGCGGCCCAGGCTGAATCGCTTTTGCTCGAATCCATCGACCCACCGCCATTTGCAGCCGTCTCTACACGGCTTATGAGGTCAGGCAAAGTCCTGATTGCGGTAATTGGAAGAATTTGTGATAAAGAATCGGCCGTTTTTCCCCGGGGCTGCGCTGTTATCGCAAGGTTAAAACCCAATTTTGCCGCTTCTTTCAAACGGTCCTCACTACGACTTGATCTGCGGACATCCCCCGACAGGCTGATTTCGCCAAAAACGACCGCCTCGGAGGGCAGCGATATATCAAAAACAGATGACGCTATAGCAGCCGCAACCGCCAAATCCGCAGCCGGTTCATGAATTCGAAAACCGCCCGCCACATTCAGATAGATATCCTTACCCGCAAAACTGATACCGCAACGGGCCTCTAACACGGCTAATACCATAGCCAATCGGCCGCTATCCCAGCCAACCACAGCCCGGCGCGGCGTTCCAAACGCTGCAGGCGCGACCAGAGCTTGAATTTCGGTCAAAACAGGCCTGGTCCCTTCAAGACCTGCGAAAACGGCTGTCCCGCTTGACACGTCCCCTCTTTCGTCCAGAAAGAGAGCTGACGGGTTGGTCACCTCAGCGAGCCCCCCTTCATTCATTTCAAAGACACCGATTTCATTGGTCGCCCCGAACCTGTTTTTGTGGGCGCGTAAAATCCGGAACTGATGAGATTTTTCACCTTCGAAATATAGAACCGCGTCCACCATATGTTCGACAACCCGGGGCCCGGCGATCTGTCCATCTTTGGTCACATGCCCCACGAGCACCACGCAGGCGCCCGTCTTTTTAGCAAAACGTGTCAGCTCCTGGGCGCAGGCCCTGACCTGAGCAACCGTTCCGGGCGCCGCTGTTAGCTGATCTGTCCAAAGAGTCTGAATGGAGTCTATGACGATAATATCCGGACGGCTTTCCCGAAGCCCGTCTAATATTGTCCCCAGTGATGTTTCCGCTCCAAGCGCCACTGGATTCTTCGTCAGGCCCAGACGCACAGCTCGTCTCTGAACCTGGCCCGTCGACTCTTCTCCTGAAATATAAATGGCCTTATGGCCGGTTTCTGCGAGACTTGCCGCTACTTGCAATAAAAGTGTCGACTTGCCGATACCCGGATCGCCGCCAACCAATAGAGCTGAGCCCGTGACCAAACCGCCGCCCGTAACCCGGTCAAATTCTGATATTCCCGTCGCCATCCTCGGAAGTTCCGCCTGCTCCGTATCCAAATCCACCAGCTTGAGGGCGCGGCCAGCGCGTTTCCGCGAGCCTCTTTTGGCTGACAACTGGCCAAGAGCTTCCTCCACCAGCGTATTCCATTCCCCGCAGGCATCGCAGCGCCCTGCCCATTTTCCGTGTACGGAACCGCAGCTTTGGCAAACAAAATGTGAGCTTGGTTTTGGCACTTATTGCTCCTGAATTACCTGGCTTGAATATCACAACGCCGCCTGTTCGTCAATATTTTGTTCTACTTTTGTTCCTTTGTAGTTTTACCGAAACTTTACGATATTTCTTAGCCCAAACTATACAGTCCGCCGTTTATAGTTGCTCTGTTTTTATTTTTTAGGGCAAAAAGGAAACAAACAGTGGGCGCGCTAAACAAAAAAATTAGGTTCTTATTGAATCGGTACTGTGAGAACGAATCCGGTTCGTTCACCACATTCATGGCCGTATGCATGGTCGTGTTTATATTGTGTGCAGGTATATTAGTCGATTTGACCCTGCAGATGTCTTCAAAAAGTAAAGCTCAGGATATTGCGGATTCGATTTCGCTGGCATCGGCAATATATGTCTCCCAAACAGGACAGCCGCCGACGGAAGAACATTACGGGTTTTTACCCAATGTCGTCTATGATGCCAAAGATCTGGGCTACGATTTTCCGAACGCCAACGACGTTTCGTTTGAAGTCGTCTACGATAATTCCAAACGGGAAGCCCGCGTGGAAATCCAAGGAAATATTACAACCAATTTTATGCAAATCGCCCACTTCGAAACCTTGGATTTCGCGGCGACATCTACGGCGAAGTATAGAGAAATAGATAATTTGGAACCGGCCAGCATCGCCTTTGTAATGGATAATTCCGGTTCCATGTGGTTTGACGATAAGCCGGTCGATGAAAACTTCAATGCGCCCCCAAATACTGTTAGGCGTATTGACGCCCTGAAATCAACTCTTGCCAATTTTAATACTTATTTGGGCGAAATCTCAAGCGGGAGCGAGCAGGCAGGCGAACGTTTTTTGCGAACGGGTCTACTCCCCTATAATCACGACATCATAACAGGAGATGTGGTTTCAATGCATTGGGGTGTGCTTGATGAGCAGACCCATATCAATGCGATGACACCGGGCGGCGCAACAAATTCCAGCCCGCCTATCGCTGAGGCCTGGAATTGGCTGCAAAGTGAACCGGCTCATCATCTGGCCGAGACTCAAAACAACAACCCCCTACGTTTTGTTATATTTATGACTGACGGGAATAATACGGAAGGCACCGATATCTGGGTTCCTGAAGAAGGCACCGGAATTTGGCGGCGCATTGAATATGAAAGAGTCTGCTGGAGTTGGTGGTGCTGGTGGGTCCCCCACTACGTCTATTACAATGAAGCGGACGAAAACAATAATGGCCAAGAGCCTTCTGGTAGCGGATGGGAAGAAGGAAGAATTTATCTAACATCAGACGTTGAAACCATGAATGCCTGCGAGGAAATGAAGAATCACGGCGTTCAAGTTTATACGATCGGTTTCGCGCTTGAAGCAGGAACATTTGCAACAAATGACTGGAGCAATAGCCCCGAAGACGACTATTTCGATATCACGCCGGACACCAAGGAAAGATCGAGCGCTGTCTTGGCGGCTTGTGCCTCATCTCCTGAAAACTTTTTGATAGCCGAAGATGCTGAAGCTCTTCAGGAAGCTTTTAATAAAATTGGAAACAACATCATCAGAGATGTCATTCGGATTGCGAATTAGCCGGTCATAGCAATAATTCATTCACCTTTATTCATAGACATTTGTGTGTTTTTGACCCGTATTCCGCGTATTAAACATTCGTTTACAACACCTGCGAAACCCCCGTTAACGGTATAAAACGGTTTCAATTGCGTCCCATAAAATTTTGTGTATTTGAGGCCACCGTAACTATGTCGAACCTGTTGACATTTGCAAGCGGCGCCTCCCGGGTCACTCACCCAAGCGCCGCGCCCCAAACTGGGCCCGCCGCATATCGGCGGGGTTTTTTTGTGATTGGAAAGCTCGGGCTTGACGAGAAGTTTTTTCTGTAAAAACTGTTCCGACATTTTTGAATTCAAAAGGCAAAACCATAAAACCCTTCATATATCGCCCGCCCAAAGGTCCTTTAGACATTGTCCACAAGGATGATGATCTGATCATCGTGGATAAGCCAAGCGGTCTGTTGAGCGTGCCGGGTAAATCGAAAAACCATAAAGACTGTCTGGAAAGCAGGCTTAGAAAGCGATTTCCTGAAATTCTTTTGGTCCACCGATTAGATCACCCGACTTCCGGCATTATGGTATTTGCCCGGAATTCCCATGCGCAACGACATCTGGGTTTACAATTCGAAAAACGTCAAATGCAAAAAACCTATGTGGCCAGGGTGCAAGGCCATATAAATGGTAAATCCGGCCATATAAATCTTCCCTTGATCTGTGACTGGCCTAACCGGCCCAAACAAATGGTCTGTTATGAAAATGGAAAGTCTTCCCAAACCGATTGGGAAGTTCTTTCAATTGAAGACATATCCACGCGGCTGGCCCTCTACCCTAAAACGGGCCGCTCTCATCAGCTCCGTGTTCATTGCCTCGCCATCGGGCACCCTATCCTCGGCGATAATTTTTACGGAAATGATGAAAGCCGCAGCGCTGCTGACCGTCTTCAGCTCCATGCCTTATCGATAACGCTACGACATCCGGTTGGCGGGAAGTGGAATACTTACTCAGCCCCCTGCCCGTTTTAGAAAGCCCGAGACAAAATTGCGGGTCATATCCTTTTTTTCGCGGCTTGCCGCATTATCTAATTTGGCAACAAGATCTGATATGGCGGGAATGGAGCGATCAAAACGGGAACTTATCAAACTAACAATGTCCGACTTTACGGCCCGGCCGCGGTCTTCGAAAAGTTTCCGTATAATTGGTTCCAATATATCTTCGCCGGGCTCGCCCATCTGGAGTTTGGGAATGTAATTTATCCGGGAGCGGAGGTCCGGAAGCTTGACAGGCCATAGATCAGGATGCTCTCGAGCCGCCAATAACAGGCCCGGCATTTCACCGTTCAGGGCTTTATTGATTATCGTAAATAGCTGAATATCAGATTTTTCTGTGCAGTCGTCTAGAAATTCAATTCCCGAAAATTTTCTTTGCCCAGCAGTGCCTAAATGGGTCTTTCCCGATCCTGAGGGGCCAAAAAGGATAAAGACCGGCGCCGGCCAGTCGGGAAAGGACCGAACTGAATTCAAAGCAATATGATTGCTTTTACCTTCGAAAAAATTTTCAAACGAAAAAACGGGTTCTGGAGAGAGATCGAATGGATATTGCTCGGCCGGCATTGAACGCCCTAATAGCGACCTTTTCGAAAGATCACGGTGCCTATTTGCGGATCTTGCCGCAATTCCACACCCTTATAGCTGAGCTCATTTTGTAGGCGCAGCAAATCTCCGCCATAAGTCACGCTCATCAAAGCGCCATCTCTGGACAAGGCATCCAGACGAGCCCCCTGAATCTGAGCAGAATTGTTGATCACATTTTGAAGCCAGAGCCAATCATCGTGAGAACGGTACAAGACGGAAACTGAGGTCGTCACGGCTGTGGCGGCCAAAGTCGCATTTGAGGCCTTCCAGTCATCTTCAAGGCGCGAGATGACCTGCCAAGCTGCATCCGGAAAATCCGCAGCGGAAATAGATCCCAGATCCCGTTTCAGTCCTGTATCGACGTCAATGTCTTCGACGCGGACATTGACCGAGTCCAGCCCCGGAACAGCATTAGCAACTAGAACGCGGCGAACCCCAAAGAAACTGCCAAGGCGCTTTAAAGCGTCCATATCCCCGGCCGCCGCTTGAGAGGCGTTAATAAGGCTATCATTGCCATTTTCAGGGACAATTACGTCCACAGGAGTCAGAGAATTTTGAAATGCTGGAGATCCCCAAATTTTCTGCCATTCATTTTCCGACCAAAGCGATGAACCAGAAAGCACAGGCACAACCAGACGATTCTCGGCCTGACTGGACATCATGGTCATATTCTTAGAGGTTAGATATTTCTGAACTTCGGATTGTGAGAAGCCGACTGAAATTTCGCCCAGATAGCGCTGCGTGGATCGTTTCTCATTGGAGATTTCCAGCGACCGGATCATAGGCAGGATGATTTCAGGAGAAATCGTATCAAAGGACTGGCCGGCCCTCTGGCTTGGCAGGGTCATGCGATTAAGCAGGATTTGAGCCGCTCTGACCTGCCCCTCGGACACAGCCAAATTCTGGGCTTCAATGGCATTACTGCCCGTGGCATCAACTTGTACGCCCGACACCGTAAAGGGATCCCCGGCAAAGGCCAGATTCACAAATGCCAGAAGGCTCAGAACCGCCAAATAAATACGCTTTAACATAAACGCATTTGTTAAACAGATTTGGCAATGAATAAAAGAGGAATTGCATCAGATTTACAGTAAACCGGATTTGGGGCTTGCCTGTCTTTGAAATATGGGTTTGTAAGCGTTGCAAGCAAATAACAGGCGACTCGTGACAGACAAACCAAAGACGCAAGGCCTTACTTACGCCGACGCCG
Source organism: uncultured Hellea sp. (assembly GCA_964418815.1). GTDB lineage: Bacteria > Pseudomonadota > Alphaproteobacteria > Caulobacterales > Maricaulaceae > JACOMS01. The sequence continues at coordinate 33,418 of CAYQNQ010000002.1, read as the reverse complement.
GCGTAGACATTGATGCCGGAGATGCTCTGATTGATAAAATCAAGCCATTGGCGAAAATGACGGCGCGGCCGGGCGCCGATGTCGCGTTAGGCGGTTTTGGAGGCGCTTTTGACCTGCGCGCAGCCGGTTTTGAAGATCCAGTCCTAGTTTCGGGCACTGACGGCGTTGGAACCAAGCTGAGAATAGCCATTGATACCGGTGTCCTAAATACGGTCGGCATTGATCTGGTAGCCATGTGCGTGAATGACGTTCTGGCCCAGGGCGCCGAACCTCTATTTTTTCTGGACTATTTCGCGACCGGGCATTTGCATATCGAACGGGCCGAGCAAGTCATTAGCGGCATTGCTGAAGGATGCCGATTAGCGGGTTG
>CAYQNQ010000002.1:25265-32948 GCA_964418815.1 uncultured Hellea sp. | reverse complement strand
CCATTTGGAACTGACGACCAAACTCTTGCTGAAGCGCTGCTGACGCCAACCCGAATTTATGTGGCCTCGGTCTTGCCGCTAATCAAAGCTGGGCTTGTAAAAGGCCTTGCTCATATTACCGGCGGCGGCTTGACAGAAAATACGCCGAGAATGCTGCCGGATAGCCTTGTTCCAAGTTATGATTTTGAAAGCTGGGACCGCCCTGAAGTGTTTCGATGGCTTGAGCGGACGGGCGGAATCGCCGATACGGAAATGCGCAGAGCTTTTAACTGCGGTATTGGCATGGTTCTGACCTGCGACCCAAATGATGCGAAAGTAGTTATCGAGCGCCTTCAGCAAGCCGGCGAAACCCCTGCAATAATCGGACACTTGTCTGACGCATGAGGAAAGTGCCCACGGCAATTCTGATTTCAGGCCGCGGGTCAAACATGATGGCCCTGGCACAGGCTGCCCTTCAACCGGATTATCCCGCGAAAATCGTCGTCGTGGCCTCCAATAACCCTGAGGCTTTGGGCCTGCAACGAGCCGCTGATCTGGGCATTCCAGTTATAGCATTGGACCATAGAAGCTTTAAAACCCGCAAAGATTTTGACAGGGCCTTACATAAAGAACTCAAAAAATACGAAGCACAGATCATCTGCTGCGCGGGATTTATGCGTATCCTGTCGCCGGAGTTTGTTGAGAAATGGACAGATCGGGTCATAAACATTCATCCCTCTCTGCTCCCTAAATACAAAGGGCTGCACACACATAAACGCGCCATTGAAGCCGGTGACAAATTCCACGGTTGCTCCGTTCATTATGTCACCGAAGTTCTGGATAGTGGGAGCGTAATCGCCCAGAAAAAAGTGCCTGTTTCGGGCACCGATACACCTGAAAGTCTGGCAGATAAAATCCTTGAAATAGAGCACCCGCTCTACATTGAAGCTCTCAAAAAGGTGGCTTCTGAACGTCGGTTTCAACCTTAGTAACCGTACATTAACCGTCTATCTAAAGCGAACATAAACCCTGTCTGCCAATCTCATATTGATACTTCTTTGGTAAAAAAGAAGGATAAATAAGTTGGGAATGGCAGATGAGCTCCAGAAATTTAATCAAGAAGTATGTCGATGACAAGCGCGGTAATTTCACAATTATGGCTGCAGGTTGCACAGCAACTATCGTGTTTTTATGCGGAGCCGCCGTTGACGCCTCTCGCGGCCATCATGCGAAAGCGAAAGCGCAAAACATTGCAGATAGTGTAGCCCTTGCAGCGGCAGTTTATGTTGATCAAAACGGCGGGCCGCCGGAGAGCAGTACAGAAGGCTTTGCGCACAATACGGTTTACCAGGCGAGCGACTACGGCTACGAAATTTACGGTAATGCAAACGCAAGTTTCAAAGTCTTGTATGATGAAACAAATGGCGAAGCGACGGTTGAACTGGAAGGCGCCCTACCAACAACATTCATGAAACTGGCACATTTCGATAATATGCCCTTTTCGACGCGGGCGGTTGTCAAATACCGGGAAACGGACAATCTGGACCCAGCCAGTATCATGTTTGTTTTAGATAACTCGGGCTCCATGTGGTTCGATGACAAAAAATTTGAAGACGGTGCCAGTGTCGGCCCAGCTGACGCAGTCCGCCGCATTGATGCCTTGCGGGCTAATATGACCGATTTGAACAACCGTTTGAAGCTGATTGACGAAAAAACGGGCGATACGAGGTTTCTTCGGACAGGTATGATGCCCTATAATGACGACATTATAACGAGCCGGGCTGTCGATATGAAATGGGGGGCGTTATCCAACAATAATATCACGTCCATGGTCCCCGGAGGAGCCACCAACTCCAGCCCGCCCATGACCGAGGCCTGGAACCAGTTACAAGGAGAAAATTCCTTCCACGAAAATGAGTCAGGTCATTCTCCGCTTAAATTTGTAATTTTCATGACCGACGGGAAAAACACTGTCGGACGCGACATCTGGGTCCCCGAAGAAGGGACCAACCACTGGCGAAGAACGGCACGGCAAAGATATTGCTGGTATACTTGGTGGGGAGGCCGGAGATGTCGCAATTATACAGCTGAATATTTCTACCCGACTGACGGCCCTTCCGACACGGAAATTCCTGCGCCAACGGATCATTCGAATTGGGTCGAGGGAAAATATGTGTTCAGCTCGGACTACCAAACACAAAATACGTGTGAAGAAATGCATGCGGCGGGCGTGAAAGTCTACACGGTCGGATTTGCCTTGGAAGAAGGCACTTATGAAACTAATGATTGGGGAGCCGGTGATCCGGACAATTTCTCTCGTGAAATCACGACGGAAGATTTAGGACAGTCATTCGCCCTGCTTTCCGCCTGCGCCTCCGAAGGTGATCATTTTATTCTCGCCGAAGACCAAGAGGCCCTCGAAAAAGCTTTTGAAAAAATCGGAGATGACATCCTGTTGGATATTATTCGCGTCAAAGGCTAACTGAAAAATAAATCATAAAAAACCGGGCTCTTTGGCCCGGTTTTTTTTAATTCTAAATCTAACCGACGATTTCGTCTTCGGCAAAGAACTGCGCGATTTCCATTATCGCGGTTTCAGGCGCGTCAGATCCATGGACCGAATTGGCGTCAATTGACTTGGCATAGGCCGCCCTGATCGTGCCTGGCGCTGCCTCTGACGGATTAGTGGCTCCCATGACTTCGCGGTACTTCGCAATAGCATTTTCGCCTTCCAGAACCTGAACCACCACAGGGCCCGAAGTCATGAACGCTACCAAATCACCATAAAATGGACGTTCTTTGTGAACTTCGTAAAATTTGGACGCTTGCTCTGTCGTCATTTGGACCCGCTTTTGAGCCACAATACGTAGACCGGCTTCTTCGATCTTGGCATTGACCAGCCCGGTGATGTTACGCTCGGTGGCGTCGGGCTTAATGATTGAAAATGTACGTTGTACGGCCATGGATATCTCCTCGGGTCAGGCGCGTGATTTATAATTCGGGCGCTCTATAACGGGCGTTTGACTATATGTGAAGCCGTGATATGGGGCCTTTGCTCAAAAAAAGCACCCTTTCATGCTTCATATTAATGACCTGACATATCGTATCGAAGGACGGCCACTGTTTGAACAGGCCACACTTGCAATCTCTCAAGGCATGAAAATGGGGTTTGTGGGCCGAAACGGCACGGGTAAATCAACATTATTTCGTCTCATCAAAGGCGACATCAGCCCGGATGACGGCTCTATTAACCTGCGAAAGGGCGCCCGGCTGGGTGTGGTCGACCAGGAAGTCCCGTCGGGGCCGGAAAGCCTGATGAACACCGTGCTTGTCGCCGACAAAGAACGGACCGCCCTTCTCGCTGAGTCTGAAACCGCTGAAGACCCGGACCGGATCGCCGAAATCCACACCCGCCTGTCTGATATAGATGCCTATTCGGCCGAGGCGCGGGCAGGCTCAATTCTTTCTGGCCTCGGATTTAGCGCTGAAGAACAAAGGCTACCCTGCTCAGAGTTTTCGGGCGGTTGGCGAATGCGGGTGGCTCTAGCGGCCATGCTGTTTGCCAAGCCGGATCTGTTACTGCTGGACGAACCCACCAATTATCTGGACGTGGAAGGCGCCGTCTGGCTGGAAACCCATATAAAATCTTATCCGGGAACAGCCTTCATTATCTCTCATGACCGCGATTTTCTAAACCGCGCGGTGACCCATATCGCTCATCTGCGTATGCGAAAGCTCTTCCCCTATTCGGGCGGATATGACAGCTTTCAAAAACAAATGCGCGAGCAGCAGCGCTTATCTATGGCTTTGCGGGATAAGCAGGAGGATGAGCGCCGCCGTCTCGAAGCTTTTGTCACGCGGTTTAAAGCCAAGGCCTCAAAAGCCAAACAAGCTCAAAGCCGGGTCAAGCGCCTTGAAAAGCTCAAACCTATCGCGACAATAATCGACGACCCGATCCCGCCGATAGATCTGCCATCCCCGGAGCGGGCTTTATCCCCGCCGATTGTTCGGTTTAACAACGCCACCCTGGGTTATGAACCGGGAAAGCCTGTTCTAAAGCGATTGGAACAACGGATCGATAACGATGACCGCATCGGCTTATTGGGCAAGAACGGACAGGGGAAGTCCACATTTGCCAAGGCCATTATGGGCCTGCTTAAGCCTCAGGAAGGTTATATCCGGCGTCACAAGAAAATGGTTATTGGATATTTTGCCCAACATGAAATTGATGCCCTCAATCCTGCACAGAGTGCCTATGATCATGTGGTCGAGCTCATGCCCGATGCCACGGAGGCCCAGCGCCGCGCCCGTCTCGCTCGTTTTGGTCTCGGCGCCGCCAAAGCCGAGACAAAAGCCGGTAAACTTTCCGGCGGCGAAAAAGCCAGGCTTCTGTTTTCACTGGTTTCATTTCACGCGCCTCACCTGCTGGTTCTGGATGAACCGGCTAATCATCTGGATATGGATAGCCGTTCGGAGCTTATAAATGCACTCAATGGATATGACGGCGCCATTCTCGTGATTAGCCACGACAGGAATCTGCTCGAAAGCGTTGTCGACCGCCTCTGGATTGTGGACGGCGGCACGGTCTCAACTTTTGAAGGCTCGCTTGAGGATTACCGCCAGCTGCAGATCGAAAAATCCCGCCCCGCAAAAAAATCAGCCCCGCCCCCGGAAAATGACAAGTCGGCGCAGCGTAAACACGCTGCCGCACAGCGCGAAAGATTAGCGCCGCTCAAAAAAATCTGTGAAGACTTGGAATCCCAAATCTCAACAGCTCGTAAAAAACTCGGCAAAATTGACGAAACTCTGGGCGATGGCGATATATTCACTTCCGACCCTCGAAAGGCGCAGATCATTCTGGATATGCGCCGCGAAATTGACTCTGAGATCGATGATCTGGAAGAAAAATGGCTCGGCGCACTGGAAAGCTACGAAAACGCCAAAAACGCCTAACCCCGTTAACCTGCTAATTGATCAAATTAAGCCAATCATCTTCAGACAGGATATTTACACCGAGTTCCGAGGCCTTTTTAAGCTTCGAGCCCGCCCCGGGGCCGGCAACCAAATAGTCTGTTTTTGCGGACACGCTACCAGAGACCTTGGCCCCCAGGCTTTGCGCTTTGGCCTTGGCTTCATCACGTGAAAATTTTTCCAGCTTACCCGTGAACACAACTGTTTTCCCGGATACGGCGCTATCCGAAGAAGGCGCTTCCGCATCGGTAACCTTAACTTGCGCCAGAAGGTTTTTGATCATTTGGCGGTTACTATCCGCTTGAAGGAAATCTCGAACGGCTGATGCCGCGCCCGCGCCCACGCCGTCTATCGCCATCAAGTCGGCCCAGGCTGCACTCTCTTCGCTCTCAATAGATTGGATGGCTGTATGAAATTTTTCCCAAGAGAGGTAATGCTTTGCAAGCAGGTTCGCATTGCCCTGACCAATATGTCGAATGCCAAGAGAATATAAAAACTTGTCAAAATCTATTTCGCGTCTGGCATTGATAGATGAGAATAAATTCCCGGCACTGGTTTCACCCCAGCCCTCCCAGGTCTCCAAAGCAATGTCGTCATTACGGCGCTCAAGCGTGAAGATATCGGCAGGTTGTCTGACCAGATCCTTTTGATAAAAAGCTTCGATTTGTTTTTCGCCCATGCCGTCAATATCGAACGCCCGCCTTGAAACAAAATGTATAAGACTTTCAACGGCTTGCGCCGGACAATTCATACCGTTTGTACAGCGCCGGGCGACATCTATACGGCCCGTTTTAAGATCGACATCATTTTTCGCCGGCGCGCCGCATACAGGGCATTCGGTTGGATAATCAAAAGGCTTTCCGCCGCCCTCTTTTGTGACTTTGAGCACTTGCGGAATGACATCCCCGGCTCTCTGAATTTCGACCCAATCGCCAGGCTTAACCCCAAGCCTTTTTATCTCGTCTTCATTGTGCAAGGTAGCGTTGGACACGACCACGCCGCCCACCGTAATGGGTTCGAGCTTGGCGACAGGCGTCAGGGAACCGGTCCTGCCGACTTGAATTTCAATGGCGTTTATCTTGGTGATGGCTTTTTCCGCCGGAAACTTATGAGCGATGGCCCAGCGCGGCGCCCGGGATACAAACCCAAGGCGGTCCTGCAAAGCCAGTTCGTTCACTTTGTAAACAACGCCGTCAATGTCATAGCCCAGTCCCGCCCGCGCTGTTTCAATGTCCTGATAGTGGCCAATCATTTCTTTTGGCGATTTATGAACTTTCATCAGGTCATTGATGGAGAACCCCCACCGCGCCATAGCTTCAACCGCGCCCATTTGTGTATCTGACAAAGGCGCGCTGATATCGCCCCAGGTATAGGCAAAAAACCTAAGGGGCCGCTGCGCCGTTACGCTCGGGTCTATTTGCCTAAGAGACCCGGCTGCAGCATTGCGGGGGTTTTTATAAGCGTCCTTCCCTGCCGCAATCTGAGACTCGTTCATGGCATCGAAATCCACATGATCAATGTAGACTTCGCCTCTGATTTCCAGAATTTCGGGCCAGTCATTTCCCTGGAGTGTCTTGGGAATGGTTGTGAGGGTCCTTAAATTGGCGGTCACATCTTCGCCGACTTGCCCATCGCCTCTGGTTGCGCCGGAAATCAAAATGCCGTTCTCATAGCGAAGCGCGGCAGACAGGCCGTCTATCTTGGGCTCAGCTGTAAACGAAAGCACCGTTTCTTCCGGGAGGGCCAAAAACCGTTTTATACGGGCAACGAAATCCTCAACATCCTCTCCCGTAAAAGCATTATCCAATGATAACATTGGGACTTTGTGGGAAATTTTACCGAACTTTCCTGAAGGTTTGGCGCCAACAGATTTTGAAGGGCTGTCAACCCGGACCAAGTGCGGAAAACGGGTTTCGAGGTCATTATTCTCGCGCCGCAGCGCATCATATTCAGCGTCGGTTAGAGAAGGTGCATCATCCTGATAATATTGTGCATCCGCGATCCGAATTTCCATCGCCAGAACTTTCAGGCGTTTTTTAGCCTCGTCCTCGGTCATGACGCCTTCATTAATTGCCGCGCTGCAGCCCTGGCTTCATCTGTTATGGTTTCGCCGGCGAGCATCCGCGCGATTTCCTCTTCCCGTTCATTAGCGGCAACAGGCGTCACCGAAGTTGTCGTTGTTTTGGACTTACTCGCCTTTTCAATTCGGTATTGGTTATGGGCACAGGCCGCCACTTGCGGGCTGTGAGTGACTATAAACACCTGCCCGTGCTTGGACAATCTCTGCAACCTTTGGCCCACAGCAGAGGCAACAGCGCCGCCGACTCCTTGGTCGACTTCGTCAAATATCATGACCTTGTCCTGCTGACCCGCCAGAGCGACCTTGATGGCCAGGGAAAACCGGGCCAGTTCGCCGCCAGACGCAACCTTGTCCATTGGACCCATATCCGAACCGGGATTGGTCGCCACTGAAAACCGGACTTTGTCACGTCCAAGCGCTGTCTCGGCCCCCTCACCGATCACACAAGAATAACGCGCTTTTTCCATTTTTAGATCTGGCATTTCCTTATGAACGGCTTTTTCCAGTTTCCGAGCCGCTTTTTGCCGCGCCGCCGTCAGTTTTGCAGAAGATTTATCATAGGCTTGTACCGCCTTGTCTGCGTCCTGCCGAGCCTCCGTTAAAGCGGCATCGATGTTTTCGATTTGGGAAAGATATTCTGCAAATTCACGGCG
>CAYQNQ010000002.1:9455-25165 GCA_964418815.1 uncultured Hellea sp. | reverse complement strand
TCACCGGCCCTGACATCAAGCCGGTCCAGTTCCTCGATAGCGTAAGCGAAATAATCGCGATCACTTTCAGCCTTTTCGGCTTTGGCTTCTAGCTCCTCCAGATATTGGCGGCTGATTCGCAACGCCGCGAACGAATTGGAAACTGCCTCAAGCTCGCGACTGTAACTGCTCGACCTATCCAGCATTCTAATGTGCTCTGACGGGTCTAACAACCCGCGGCCATCGTGCTGACCATGAACTTCAATGAGATGGGTACCAATTTCCGAGAGGAGTTTCACACTGATGGGCGTATCATTGATATAGGCTTTGCTTCGACCATCTGAACGAATGACACGGCGTAATATCAATTCACCATTGTTTTCGGCCTCAAAATCGGCGGCCTTCAAAAGCTTCCATACGGAGTGGCTTTCGGTCAGCTCAAAACTAGCAGTACACTGAGCCTTGTCGGTCCCTTTGCGAACAAGACCTCTATCCGAACGGGCGCCCGTCGCCATGGACAGGGCATCTAAAATAATTGATTTTCCGGCCCCGGTTTCCCCGGTCAGCGCTGTCAATCCGGTTTTGAAGTCTAATTCTAGAGCTTCAATTAAAACCACGTTCCGGATTGAAAGCCCCGAGAGCATGGAACGTCCTAGAACAAACGGTCCCGCAAACGCCGGAAATATCCGGGGTCCTTGGCGCGGGCGACTTCTTCATTCAGGTCAATTCCAAACCGCTGCAGCAGATCGTAACTGTCTTCATACCAGACACTTTCCGGATAGTTATATCCCAATACGGACCCGACGAGCTTAGCTTCGTCAACAATTCCGAGAGATACATAGGATTCAACCAATCTGTGCATGGCTTCTTCAACATGTGATGTCGTCTGGAAATCACGGGCAACAGTTTTGAAACGGCCAATTGCCGCCAGCTGCTGATTTTCCTTCAGATAATAGCGCCCAACGGACATTTCCTTACCGGCCAGATGGTCATGGGTCAGTTCCAGCTTTAAACGCGAGTCCCGGGCATAATCACTATCGGGATATCTCCTGACGACCTGCTGCAAAGCAGCTTCGGCGCTTGTTGTTGTCGCCTGATCCCGGCCGACATCATAAATCTGGTCATAATAGGACATGGCGATCAGGTAATAAGCATAAGGTGTGCTTTCATTGCCCGGATGGAGACTGATAAACCGCTGAGCGGTCGAAACGGACTCCTCGTAATCGGCGGACAAATAATTCGCATAGGCCGACATCAGCATTGCGCGGCGGGCCCATTTTGAAAATGGATGCTGACGTTCCACCTCCTGCAATAGAAGCTTTGCGCGGCCCAAATCATTGCGCTCTATCTGATCCATTCCCGAATTATAAAGGTTTTCGGCTGGACGCTCGACATAGGCGAGCTTTTCATTGCGACTTGAGCCGCCCAGAATGGAACATCCGGAAACCACAAGCGATAATGCAGCTGCCGCGAGTAACCGTGTCATTTGTTTTGATGGCATGTTCGCCCTTATTTTGATTCTTATAGGTTATTTCAGGTGACGGCTTGTAGCTGAGAAATTCGGCTGGGAAAAGTGAGAAAAATGTTAGGCTAGGACAGAATCGCAGCCCATTTCCACATTTTCGGACGGCATTGAGACATATTTCCATGCATTGGCATCAGCAAATAGCTTTGTCATCAGCGCGTGGTTCAAACCGTGACCGCCTCTAACGGTTGTCACTTTACCCAAAATAGGCCCTGCCAGATATAAATCACCCATCAAATCAAGCGCTTTATGTCGGACAAATTCGTCATTGTAACGAAGACCTCCGGGGTTCAGGACTTTGTCGCCATCAACAACAACAGCATTATCGTATGACCCGCCCTTACTCAGGCCGGCTTCTCGTAAGGCCGCGACCTCGTGGGCCCGCGCAAAAGTTCGGGCCGATGCCAACCGGTCACGGAATGACCGCGTATCCGGTTCGATTTCCATTCTTTGGCGGCCAATGGCGCCATCCTCAAAATCAATGGTAACGTCGAGATAAAGCGTTTCGTGTGGCTCAATACGGCCAAAGCTATCGCCAATATGTGTTTCCACAGGCTTTAGAATTTTTACATATCGGCGCGGTGCCGGCTGCTTAGTCAGTCCCACTTGCTCTATGAGTTTGAGAAAAGGCTCACTACTGCCGTCCAGAGCCGGCAATTCCTGACCATCTATATCAATAGTCAAATTATCAATGCCTACGGAAGCAAGCGCGGCCATCAGATGCTCAATGGTCGAGATTTTCACACCGGCAGCATTTTCCAGAGTTGTGCAATTTCTAACGCCGGTCACCGCTTCCGGTCCCACATGGATGCTATTATCTCTATCCGTGATATCTGAACGGACAAAAACAATACCCTGTCCAACAGAGGCCGGCTTTAATACAATACGTGTATGCTCACCGCCGTGTAGCTCTATCCCGGCGCATACGGCCGGAGACATAATTGTGGACTGTCGTCTGACAGGATTCACGGCTTTTTTCCTTTTTTTGCAGTTTCAAATTAACTGCCAAAGTTCATCGCCTCAATAAAAGCCCTGTTTCCGAATGTTTCGCAAGATGACATTACAGTCATCTTACATGAAAAAAGCCCTGGCGTATTTACCAAGGCTTTTGCGCTCAATTTTAGCAGGAATTAGCGGGACTGGCGCCGTAAAAATGCGGGAATTTCCAACTCTTCATCAACATCTTCGCCGAACAGGTCTCCGGTGTTCTGCTTTTTGGGACGCGCCGGCGGGGTGGCCGCGACCGGAATGGATTTTCGGCGTCCGAAAAACGTAGAAAGAGGCCGCTTGATTATTTTTTGAGGAACAGGTTCCGGCACCTTTGCAGCTACTGGCGCCGGCTCGGGCCGCGCCTGTACTTCCGGCATTGGCGGCGGCGGCGCGATAGGTTCGGGTTCGGGCGTAATTCGAGCCTGCCTTACATATTCCGGCTCCATCTCGGCCTCAATATCTTCCAATGACGGGATATCGCCTTCATCAATGGTCATAATGGGTTCACGCGTCGGCGAAATTGATGCCGCTGTCGCCGTCTCCCTAAGGCGGGAAATATTAGAATCCAGGCTCGACTGGACAATCGGCGAAACCGCCGTAGCCCCCTGAACGCCGGTTGCGACAACGGAAACACGGACGATCCCGTCAAGATCCGGATCAAGCGCGGAACCTACAATAATATTGGCATCATCATCGACCTGGGAACGAATAAGCTCCGCCGCCTCGTCAACCTCGTAGAGCGTCAGATCTTTGCCGCCTGTAATATTGATGAGGACGCCTTTGGCCCCCTTAAGAGAAACATCGTCAAGAAGCGGATTAGATATGGCGCTTTCAGCAGCGTCTTGAGCACGCCGTTCGCCTGTCGCTTCGCCCGTGCCCATCATGGCTTTGCCCATTTCGTCCATAATGGTTCGAACGTCATTGAAATCCAAATTGATAAGGCCCGGTACAACCATCAGGTCTGTAATACCGCGTACACCGGAATTTAAAACTTCGTCGGCCAATGCAAACGCATCGGTCATAGTGGTTTGCTCGTTCGCAATCCGGAACAGGTTTTGATTTGGAATAACGATCAACGTATCAACGGCCGCGGACAATCTATCAATGCCCGACTCTGCAATAGCCATACGGCGAGAGCCTTCAAACTGAAACGGCTTGGTCACGATTGCAACCGTCAGAATTCCGCGTTCACGGGCCGCATCAGCAATGACCGGGGCAGCCCCCGTGCCGGTTCCGCCGCCCATACCCGCGGCAACGAACAACATGTGCGCGCCTTCCAAGTGTTCCATAATTTCCGGCAAAGAATCTTCAGCTGATTGCTCGCCAAGTTCAGGTTTCATACCTGCGCCGAGACCGCGCGTTATGCCCGTCCCCATCTGTATGCGCCGTTCAGCTTTGGAGAATGCCAGCGCCTGCGCGTCCGTATTGGCGACGATGAATTCGACCCCTTCGAGACCAGACTCGATCATATTGTTGACGGCATTACCGCCCGCACCACCGACACCGATGACGACAATTCGAGGTTTAATATCCATAGACTTTGGGAGTGACAGATTAATGCTCATTTCAGGCCCTGATTCATGCTTTATAAGTGATTAATTAGTGCAAGGAATCGGTTAAGCAGATATTAATTCGAACCTAAATTGAGTGCAAAAACGCCGGTTTTTAGAAGTTCTCGCGTAACCACTGCCACGAACGGCCTAAATTTCCGCCGCTGTAGCGTTTTCGCATATATCGCCGACCTGTCAGGTCCGGCGGTCCGGCAATGACCTCGGCGTCATCGATAAATTGATGTTTCAGCAGACCGGTGGCTACAGCAAAGGCCGGACCGGACAGCGAGTCCTTTAATCCCAAAACGCCATGAGGACGGCCGATCCGCGCGCGCTTGTTAAAGACAAATTCCGCCAATTCTCGAATACCCGTCAGGTGCGCCCCGCCGCCTGTCAGAACAATGCGCCGGCCGGAATAGACGTCCAGCCCTTTTTCGATCATTCTGTCTCTTAATATTTCAAAAATTTCTTCTGCGCGGCTTCGAATTATCCCCGTTAGTAGAGATTTTGGCTCATGATGCAGCAAGTCCTGAGCCCCCATTGGCGGACAGGGTATTTGCACATGATCATCATCCGAGCCGTGAAGCGCCGAACCATATAACAGCTTTATACGTTCTGCCGCCTCTGCCGGCGTCACCAGGCCCCTAGCAATATCTTTGGTCAAGGTCTGTCCGCCAACCGCGAGAGATTCCACATGCACTAACGCATTGTCTCTAAATACCGAAGCCGATGTCATACCGCCGCCCAGATCAATCAAGGTTACGCCGAGATCTTTTTCATCATCCGTCAGTACGGATATTCCCGCCATGTAAGGCGAAACGGAAACTGACTTTATGTTGAGATGGCAGCTTTCGATGCAATGAGCGAGATTTCTAAGAGGTCCGACTCCGGCCAGTACAAAATGCATATCTACGCCAAGCGAGCGCCCATACATCCCTCTGGGTTCCTGGATTTTCTGCTCGCCGTCGACGCTCCAGCTCAAAGGTATGGCGTGGAGAATAGTCTGCTCGGGCTGCGCAAATTCTGACAATGATGAATTAATCAATCGCCGAAGATCCCTGTCAGCAACTTCGCCGCTGGCAAATTCCGTCTGAACATTCAAATGCTCCGAGCGCAATGAGCGGACAGCAATGTTTACGGCGACTTTGTCGACGGCCAAACCGGCTTCTTTTTCCGCATTTTCAACAGCTTTTCGAACGCCGTGGGCGACAGACTCCATATCCACGACCGCCCCGGATTTCAGCCCTGCACTGACACCGAACCCCGACCCCAATAACCGAATTCCAGCGTTTGGGTCAGACTGACCAATAAAACACACCACCTTGCTGGAACCAATATCCAGAACGGCATGCGTCTCGCTTTTGCGCTGTCGACCCCCTGAAATCATGATTTACGCGGGCTCGTCCTTGGCTGCTGAGAGAGAAATCCGATCTGGAAGCCGCAAATCAATTGCGCTGATTTGCCTGTCCATAATCTTTTGCGACGATTGCAATTTTGCCAGCAATTGCAAAGCAGCACGCGGATTTTCTGCTGGCAATTTCACCCGCATTGCACCCTTATTCAGCATCAGGTCCCACCGGCCAGTATTATGATGTACAAGCGCAGATACCCGCAGCTTAACATCGTCAAAATCATTGAGCACACTTTGAAGCTCGATAAATTCAGCGGGCGCATCTTCCCCGACGATTAATGGCAGGTCCGAATAAGCTGTCAGAGAGGCGGCGGAGATAACAGAGCCGTTTTTATCGACAATGTAAAAATTTCCCGAATTTTGCCAAAGGGCGTAAGGCTTACGTTCGATAATCTGCACAACAATTCGGTTTGGCCAAAGTCTTCGAACAATGGCCCGCTCGACCCAAGTAATATTCTCAATGCGGTTTTGAGCTTTTTTCAAATCCCGTCCGAAAAGATAATCACCGGAATTAACCCCCAAAGCCCGGACAACGTCTTTTTCGCTAATCGCCCCCTCGCCCAAGACATCAACATGCTCAACGACAAAGCCCATAGACATAAGCCTGTTTTTGACCATGTCCTTGCTGGATTTTTGAGCATCGGGCAAAAACCCGCCAAGCCAAAGCGCCAATAGCAATATTGCAAAAAAGATCACGAATAGACCGATAAAAAAGCGGATTGTGCCCTTGCGTGAATATTGCGCGCCGCGCATCTGGGCCGTTACCCAATTGCGCGCACCTCTTAATCCTGGTTTTAACGGGCTGACACGTTTTATCGTGGCCATGAAGCATCCTCAACAATCCAGCGGCAAAGCTGGCCAAAACTAATGCCGAGATATTCGGCCTGTTCAGGCACGAGAGACGTCGGCGTCATTCCAGGTTGAGTATTGAGTTCAAGCATTACGATTTTATTTACAATATCGCTTAAGTCGTTGTTAATATCATTAAATCTGAAATCCGAGCGCGTTACCCCCCGGCATCCCAGCGTTTCGTGGGCCAAAAGCGCCCAGGTTTTGCATAGCTCCTCTACATCCTGTGGAATTTCAGCCGGAACTACATGGCGCGAGCCGCCATCAGCGTATTTAGCTTCAAAATCATACCAGCCTTTGGTCGGGATAATTTCAGTAACAGCCAGAGATTTTCCGTCCATAACAGAAACGGTGAGTTCTCGGCCCGGTATAAACTCTTCAACAAGGACAAGTTCGCCCATAGCCTCATTTTCGTCGACGCCTTTCGGCGGAGAATTTGCGCCCTCCGGCACGATATACACACCAACGCTGGAGCCTTGAGCATTGGGCTTGACCACATAGGGCGGCTCCATGGGGTGAGCTTCTGCCACAGACCTGCGTTCCACCAGCGTCCCTTTAGGAACGGTAATCCCGACATCTCGTAAAACAGCTTTTGAACGGTGTTTGTCCATAGCCAGCGCCGAAGCCATAACGCCGCTATGTGTGTAAGGCGCGCCAAATAAGTCCAATACACCCTGAACCCGGCCATCTTCTCCCCACTCTCCATGAAGGGCGTTTAGAATAACGTCCGGGTCTGCCTCATGAAGCTGCTCCCATATATTGTGACCCACATCGATTTCGAGGACATCAAAGCCTTCGCCGCGCAGAGCTTTTGCCACTGCCTCACCTGAAACGAGCGAGACTTCTCGCTCAGGTGACATGCCGCCTTTTAAGACAGCAACGCGCTTAGAAACTTTTTTGGCGCTCATGCCAGCTCTCCAATTCGTTTAATCTCCCATTCAAGCTCGACGCCTTCGCTTTGTTTAACCATGGCGCGGATCGTCTCACCTAATGTTTCAAGATCGGCCGCGCTGGCATCCCCGGTATTGATCATGAAATTACAATGTTTTTCGCTCATCTGGGCGCCGCCGACTTTAAAGCCGCGCCCACCTGCAGCATCGATAACCTTCCAGGCGCCGCGTCCGCCCGATTGATCCGGGTCCGGGTTTTTAAATGTGGAACCGCCAGTCTTTTCGCGAATGGGCTGACTTTCCTCACGGCGCGCCGTTATCTCATCCATGCGGTCTTGTATATCAGCCGGCCTGTCCGGTGAACCTTCGAACACGGCCTGAGTATAAATCAAATCCTTTGATGCGCCTGAATTTCGGTAGCTATACTCCATATCGGCAAGGCTCATCTCCTGACGGCGCCCCCGACGATCAATTGCAATGGCAGATACAAAAATATCTTTAGTTTCAGTACCGTAGCAGCCGGCGTTCATGCGAAGCGCGCCCCCAATCGTCCCGGGAATACCCGCAAAAAACTCCAGACCTGCAATACCGGCACCCGCAGCAGTCTTGGCGACTTTATTATCCAGCGCCGCCGCGCCTGCGGTAACTTGATTTTTTTCAATTGATATCTTTGAAAATGCTGGCCCGAGGCGAATTGTAACACCGCGAACGCCCCCATCTCTAACCAGTGTATTGGATGCCACACCTAATATTTGAACCGGAATATCATCCGGTGTCGCCGACAGGAAAAGTGCGAGATCAGCTTCGTCCTTGGGCATAAACAAAACCTCAGCCGCCCCGCCAACCCTCAGCCAGGTATAGGGCGCTAATTCCACATTCTCGGACAGCTTTCCTCGAACCTTTGGAAGCCTGCCGATCAGAGACATTCAGACTGCCTCCAAATCCTGGGCAAGGTTTGCCGCCCAATACGTAATGTCCCCCGCGCCAAGACAAACAATCAAATCGCCGCGTTTCAAATTTGGCTTCAAAGACTCTGCCAGCGTTTCTTTGGAAATCAGTTCCACATGGCGATGGCCATGGTCCTGAATACCCTGAACAAGAGAAGGCCCGCTGATGTTCTTAATGGGCTGTTCGCCCGCGGCGTAGACATCTGAAATATAGACCCGATCCGCATCGTTAAAACACTTGCAAAAATCTTCGAACAAATCTGAAAGACGCGAGTAGCGATGGGGCTGCATAACGGCGTGAACGGAGCCGCTGCAGACTTGTCTGGCCGCCTGCAAAACAGCGGCGATTTCAACCGGGTGATGCCCGTAATCGTCAATAATGGTGACGCCGTTCCAATCCCCAACATGGGTAAACCGGCGTTTTACGCCGCCAAATCCATCCAAAGCCGCCCTCACTTCTGCTTCAGAAATTCCAAGTTTCCGGGCAACAGCGATAGCCGATAATACATTTTGTGTATTGTGCTTGCCCGCCATGGGTAAAAACAGGCCATTCCATCGATCCTCGACGCCGTCCACGTTCCTGAAGACAACATCAAAGCGGGAACCGCTGGATTCGAGTTTTAGATTTTCGGCTCGCACGTCCGCCTGCGGATTAAAGCCGTATGTAATGACCCTTCGGTCCCGAATACGGGAAACCAACGCCTGCACTTCGGGATGATCTATGCACAATACGCCAAAGCCGTAAAACGGCAGGCTCTCGACAAACACGTGGAAGGCCGAGCGAAGCGTATCAAAATCGCCGTAATGCTCCATATGTTCCGGATCAATATTCGTCACAACAGCAACGGTTGGGAACAAAGTCAAAAACGATCCATCAGATTCGTCAGCTTCCACAACCATCCAATCGCCAAGTCCCAGTTTCGCGTTGGAGCCGTAGGCATTGATAATGCCGCCATTAATGACGGTTGGGTCGAGATTGCCGCCCTCAAGCAGCGCCGCGATCATCGTCGTCGTTGTGGTCTTACCGTGAGTCCCGCCAACGGCGACGGCCCATTTTAAGCGCATAAGCTCCGCGAGCATTTCAGCACGCCGAACCACGGGAATAGACCGCGCGCGCGCTTCAACCAATTCTGGATTATCCGGTTTTATGGCAGAAGACATGACGATGGCGCCGGAGCCGTGCACCTGTTCTGCCTTTTGGCCTATGAAAATCGTCGCCCCTAACTCCCGCAAGCGTTTCACATTTGGATTTTCGCGAATGTCCGAGCCTTGAACTGTATAGCCCAGATTGAGCATGACTTCGGCGATACCGCTCATGCCAATTCCGCCTATCCCAACGAAATGAATGGGCCCGGTATCAAAGGGTACTTTTGTTGCCATGGCCGGGTTTGAAGTCACTCCCGGCGTCTCCGCTCTGACCATGCTTAGCCTTTCAGGCGTTTTGAATTGCCGCGATGACGAGCTCGGCCATCGATTCGGTTGCGTTTTTCGCTGCGGCGCTTCTAGCAGAACGGGCGGCGGTCTCAAGCCAGTTTGCGTCATTTAATCGATCCTCTAAAATGTCCTTTACCCGCAGGGGCGTAAACTCGGATTCTGGCAAAATATCGGCAGCACCAAGGCTTTTTAAGGCAATTGCATTTTCGGTCTGGTGGTCATCCATGGCGATGGCGAGCGGAACCAGCAGGCTGGGCTTCCCCATTAGGGCTATTTCGGAAACCGAAGACGCGCCGGCGCGGCCGATGATATAATGCGCTTGGGACAGATGGATTTCGATATCTGTAAAAAAGGACTCGCACAAATGCTTGATCCCAACATTAGAATAAATATTGCGAGCCTGATCGATATATTCTTCCCGTGTCTGCTGCACGACGTTTAGACGAGCGCGCAGATTTTCCGGCAATGCCTTTACGGCTGCAGGAATTACCTCGCTGATGAGCCTGGCGCCTAGGCTCCCGCCTACAATCAGGAGATTGATTGTGTCCGTCGGCACCGCGTATGTTTGCGGAACCGCCTCGACAATTTGTGCCCGCAGCGGATTACCAATGGGGTGGTGGTTGCTGCCCTGTGGTAACCGAGAGAGTTTTTCGAATCCCGAAGCCACATATTTTGCGCGCTTGGCAAACACACGGTTGACCCGGCCAAGCACGGCGTTTTGCTCATGAATGACCGTAGGAAGCCCCATGGACTGGGCGGCCCGCATGGCCGGAAATGCCGGATAGCCTCCAAAGCCGACAACCACATCCGGTTTCCACGCCCGTATAAATGATTTCGCCTCTTGAACGCCGCGGGCCAGTTTAAACGCGCCTTTCAGGGCCTGAATGGGTTTGCGGAGCGATATGGTCGCCGCCTGAACCTGCACAATAGGCTCTGCCGGAATACGGCCTGCATGCTTTTGGCCGCGGGCGTCCGTCATCATGGCGATGTCCCATCCCTCGGCTTTCAAATATTCTGCCAAGGCCTGAGCGGGAAACATATGACCGCCCGTACCCCCGGCCGCTAACAATAGCCTGGGCATTAGTCACCAAACCCGTAAGCGCCTGGCCGTCGCCGCGTAAACGCCAGAATTAATCCGACCGCGAAACAAAGTGCCAGCAATGAAGATCCGCCATAAGACATAAATGGAAGCGTCATGCCCTTAGGCGGCGCCATGTTCAGATTGACGAATAGATTAATCACCGTTTGCATGCCGATCATGGTCGCCAATCCGGCGACCGCCAATTGACAGAAGAAATCATTGAGCTTGAGCGCATTTCGAAAACACCGGATTACGAAGCCTGCCAAAAGCAATATAATAAAGGCAGAGATTAAAAATCCAAATTCTTCCACAGTCACCGCAAAGATGAAATCCGTATGCCCATCGGGCAGGCTGAACTTCACGTCGCCTTCGCCGGGACCACGGCCAAAAAAACCACCACTGCGGATGGCTTCAAGCGCCCGTTCTGTTTGGTAGTTTTCCTCGCCGGCCGGACTTAGGAAACTCTGTATTCGTGACTGCACATGCGGCATGAACATATAGGCGGTTGTCGCCGCAACGCCCGAAGCAAACATCAAAAAAAGCATCCATCCCAGCGAAAGCCCGGCAAAGAAAAACACCGCCGCAAAGCATAAAGTGAGTAGGAAAGACTGCCCAAAATCAGGCTGCTGTATCAGGAAGAAAACCAAAAGAATGTAGATGGCGAAAACTATGGGCACCGCAGGGACAGCCGGATCCCTTTTGCCCGCGGAAAACATCCAGGCTGCAAACACGATAAATGCCGGCTTGGCGATCTCAGACGGCTGAAGACCAAAAATCCCCAGAGAAATCCACCTCTGCGCCCCTTTGGCTTCATATCCGTAGATTTTGACGGCCAACAATAAAACCAGACTCCCGATTAGAGCCACCACGCCCAGCCTGCGGGCGTTGATGGTACTAAAAAATGACAGGACAATCGCCCCGGACAAACCCACAGCAACAAAGAAAACGTGCTTGTAGAGAAAATAAAACGGATCCCCCGTATTGAGGCGTTCTGCGGCAGCCGGGGATGCCGCCATGGACAGGATAATTCCTGTGCCAAGGAGACATAGGAAAAATGCCAGCGTCAAATGATCGACGCTTCGCCACCATTCGAAAATGGGGGATCGGGCCGTTCGCGACCGGGATATGGTATTTGTGAGCGTGCTCAAGCCGCGTTCCCTTGCCGCGCCGCATGTTTGAACCGGTCCATAAGGCCCGTCACCTGATCGCGAAACGCATCGCCGCGAACTTCGAAGTTTTTAAACTGGTCGAAACTGGCGCAGGCCGGTGACAGAAGAACGATGGGCTTTTTAGCTTTAGAGTTTAGCGCATCCCTGAGCGCGCAAAGCACAGCCATTTCCAGCGTGCCGGAAACCTTGTGATCGACATCGGCTTTTGAGAGCGTTTTGTGAAATGCCGGGGCGGACTCTCCGATCAGATAAGCCTTGCGGATATTTGGAAATAATGCCTGCAGCGGATCAATACCGTCCGCTTTAGCCTGACCGCCCGCTATCCAGAAAATATCATCATAGGATCCCAACGCCTGCAAAGCAGCATTGGCATTGGTCGCTTTGCTGTCATTAACAAAGCGCACCTTTACGATTTCGCCGACCGTCTCCATGCGGTGCGCCAGCCCGGGAAAGGATAAAAGCGCGTCGCCTATGGCCTGCGAGTCAACGCCCAGCGAGCTGACTGCGGCGTAGGCAGCTGCGGCGTTCTGCCAGTTATGCATGCCTTCCAGAGCTTTGGCCTTATTAAGATCAGCCACTTCCACAACTGTTGAGTTTTGCGCGCAGTAGAGCTTGCCTTTGAGCGCACATACCCCGTGACCCAATGACTTGCGGCCTGAAATAGGAACAATGCGCCGTCCATTGGCAACCTTCAGCTCCGAGCAAATGCGGCGACCTTCGGAATTGTCGACGCCTATCACAACCGTATCGGCATGTGTCTGGTTGAGGAAAATACGGCGCTTTGCGGCTTCGTAGCGGTCCATATCGCCGTGGCGATCCAGATGATCCGGTGTCAGGTTGAGGAATACGGCTGCGTTGGCCCGGAGTGAGTTTGTCCGCTCTAGCTGATAGGAAGACAGCTCAAGCACATAATAAGTGCCGGCATGCATACTATCCAAATCCAGGACGCCGCGACCGATATTGCCGCCAATCTGTGCATCTTTCCCGCAGGCCTGCAAAACATGTCCGATCAGGGCCGTGGTTGTTGATTTGCCATTGGTCCCGGTAATAGCAATAATTTTTGGACGGTTTTCTTCGGCGCGGGCCATGACTTCGCGAGCGAATATTTCAATATCGCAAATGATAGGCACATTCGCGTCTTGCGCTGCTTTGGCGGTCCAATGAGGCTCTGGAAGTTTATCGGGAACGCCCGGTGATAAAACCAGCTCATCTATGGTTTTCCAGTCGACCTTGGACAAATCAGCCGTGGATACGCCCTGATCTTCCGCCGCTTTGACTGCGTTCTCATTATCGTCCCAGGCATAGACGGTCGCCCCGCCCGCCTTGAGCGACAGCGCAGCCGTTATGCCCGTTCGGCCCAGCCCGAACACGGCGATAGTCTTATCTTTAAAAGTCCCAGCTTTGATCATGATCTTACCGTAGTTTCAGAGTTGAGAGCCCAATCAATGCCAACACAATGGCAATGATCCAGAACCGGATAACAATCGTCGGCTCTGCCCAACCCTTCTTTTCATAGTGATGATGGATAGGCGCCATTCGAAAAACGCGTTTACCCGTTAGCTTGAAAGACGCCACCTGTACGATGACAGAGACAGCTTCCAAAACGAACAGCCCTCCAATGATTGCCAAAACAATTTCATGTTTGATAGCAACGGCTGTGGATCCCAGTGCGCCCCCCAGCGCCAGCGATCCTGTATCACCCATAAACACCATAGCCGGCGGTGCATTATACCAAAGAAAGCCCAGCCCCGCCCCGACTATGGCTCCCAGAAAAATTGTTACTTCCGCGCCGCCTTTGACAAATGGGACGCCGAGATATTCCGAGAAATTATAATTCCCGACCAAGTATGCGATGAAGGCCAGGCTCATGGCCGCAATCATCACCGGAACGATGGCAAGCCCGTCGAGCCCGTCGGTCAAATTGACGGCGTTGGCCGCGCCGACAATGACCAAACATCCAAACGGAATGAAGAAAATCCCGAGATTGATCCAGAAATCTTTTAGCAGCGGAACCGCCAACCCAGTTTCAAATCCTTCGGGTCCGCGCTCCGGAGCCACGAAGACTGTTGTTAGCAAATAAACGGCTACGCCGGCGATAAGAAACTCAAGTAAGAGCTTGATTTTACCCGAAAAACCCTTTGGATTTTGCCGCGATACCTTGAGATAATCATCATAAAATCCAATCGCGCCAAAGGCGACCGTCACAAAAAATACCGTCCATAAAAACGGACTTCGGAGGTTACCCCAAAGCAATGTGGAAATCACAACCGATAACAGAATTAAAAGCCCGCCCATTGTCGGTGTTCCGGCTTTTTGAATGATATGACTTTCCGGGCCATCTTCCCGTATCGGCTGGCCTTTGCCTTGTTTCATTCGCAGCATATTGATCATGCGCGGGCCGAGGATAAAGGCGATTAACAACGCGGTCATCAATGCGCCGCCGACCCGAAAAGTGATGTAGTTAAACAGGTTGAATAACTGGAACTGATCTGACAGCGGGGCTAGCCACTCATAAAACATCTGCCACTCCATTTTGTTCTTGTTTTATTGCGGCAACCAGCTTCCCTAGCCCGGTCGCATTAGATCCTTTGACGAGGACGATGTCCCCGTCTCGAATTTCCTGTCGGAGCGCGGCGAGCGCCGCCTCCCAATCCTCGACGCAAAACCCGAACATGTCCGCAGGCAGCGCATCCCTCAAAGCCTGCATTCTCTGACCAAGGCAAATAACGGAGCCAACACCGGCTTTCCGCAAAGGCTTAGCCAAGTCTGCATGTAGCCTTTCTTCGTCTTTCCCAAGCTCAAACATATCGCCGAGAATGGCTATTTTCCGGCCCTGTTTGCGAGCCCCTAATGTGTGAATGGCTGCGCGCATGGACTCCGGATTAGCGTTATAGCTGTCGTCTATCATAGTGAAAGACGTCCCGTTCAATCTCAAATTCAGAACTTCGCCGCGTCCTGGCAAAGCGCCGAATTCCGCAAGCGCTGTCATAGCTATTTCAGGGCTAATACCAATGGACATCGTGGCAGCGATAGCGCAGGCCGCGTTTTGCACCCAGTGAGAGCCATCTACCTTCAGAGAAAGCCTGTAAGACCTTCCGCCAATTTCAATAATTCCTTTAGCCTTAAATCTAACGTCGGCATTCCGGTCCTGCCCGAAAGTGACAATCTGCGCGCCGGATGCCTTGGCTTTCTTTTTTAAAAATTCGTAGTAATTGTCATCGCGGTTCAGCACTGCAAGTCGGCCCCTATCCAGACCTTGAAAGATTTCTGATTTCGCCTCGGCAATCGCGTCGATATTTTCAAAGTGCGCCAGATGGGCCGGCGCAATCTTGGTGATCACAGCAACATGCGGCGCAATCAGCGGGGATAAATCCGCCAGCTCACCCGCATGGTTCATACCGGCTTCAAAGACGCCAAACTCGGTATCTTTGGGCATGCTCGCCAGGGTCAATGGAACACCCCAGTGATTATTGAAGGACTTTTGCGATTTGTGTGTCCGGCCAACCGACTGGCATATGGCCGATATGGCTTCTTTCAGGCTTGTCTTGCCGACACTACCGGTAATGGCGATACGCTTGGCTTTTGATCGCTGCCTGGCCGCCACAGCCATATCCCGCATTGCGGCCAGACTATCATCGACAATTAAAGCCGGCGCCGCTTCAATGTTTCGCTCCGACATAACAGCCCCGGCCCCGGCCTCCCGCGCACTCGGGATAAATTCGTGACCATCGCGCACATCTTTTAGCGGGATAAACAGTTCACCGGCTTTAAGAGACCGGCTATCTATGGAAAGCCCCGTGACCTCCCAGCGCCCCATAGCCACGCCGTCTGTCGCCTTCGAGGCTTCTTCGGATGTCCAGAGAACGCCGCTCATGCCGCCATCTC
>CAYQNQ010000002.1:0-9355 GCA_964418815.1 uncultured Hellea sp. | reverse complement strand
TCGGTAACGATCACATAATCTGCGAGCTTGGCCGCCATCGCGCCCATTTTCGGACGCTTGACCGGGTCTCGATCTCCGCCGCAGCCAAACACAAGAATCATGCGGCCCATTGTGTGAGGCCGGACGCTGCGCAGCAGTTTATCCAGACCGTCTTCCGTGTGAGCAAAGTCGACCAGGACAGGCGCCCCTTCTCCGGTTGTTCCCGCCATTTCCAGTCGGCCAGCGACACCTGTGAGCTTTCCAAGGGCCGCGATGGCCGTATCCGTATCGACACCGGTTTCCAGCGCAAGACCTAGAGCTGCAACGGCGTTGAGAATTTGAAACTCTCCGACCAGCGGAAGCTCGACTTTGTAGCGCTTATTCCCGACAATCAGATCCATGAGCTGACTGGCAGACCGCGGCATAACTTCATCAATGCGGATATCCTCGCCGGCCCATCCAGCCCGGATGACCTTTTGTCCTTTCTCTGAACAAATTCTCGCAAGCTTTTGACCAAACTCGTCGTTTACATTGATAATAACGGGCGCATCGCTTGGCGTAAGCTCCGTAAACAACCGAGCCTTAGCGCTGAAATAATCCTCGACATCCGGATGATAATCAAAGTGGTCCTGCGTCAGGTTGGAAAACCCCGAAGCCGTGATATCAACACTGTCCAGACGATATTGTTTGAGGCCATGACTGGAAGCCTCCATAGCCACATGGGTTATGCCCATTTCGGCCAGCTTCGCGAGGGTTTGGTGCAAAACCACTGCGTCTGGCGTTGTGTGCGACAACGGCAAATATCCACCGTCATATTTCACGCCTAACGTCCCAAAACACGCCGCTTTGAGCCCCGCATGTGACCAGATTTGCCGGAGAAACTCGACTGTTGAACTTTTGCCATTGGTTCCAGTCATGGCAACTAAAGTTCCAGGCTGGCCTGCGTATAACCGCCGGGCTAAATGGCTGTAAGTCAAACGCGGATTACCTGATGCCACATAAGGCAGATCAATCGGCAGATCCGGCGTAGAAAGAATAGCGCTGGCGCCGTTTTCAATGGCCTGCTCGATATAATCCCGGCCGTCCGCAACTGTACCCGGAAGGGCTGCGAATAAAGCACCCTCTGATACAGTCCGGCTGTCACAGGAGATGGACGTAATATTCACATCGGCGCCAGTGTGACTCAGCGGCGCTATGAGTTTTGACAACTTCATCGCACCGGCTCCGCTTTTGAAAACGGGCTCAACGGAACAGGTCCTGAATGCCTTTTGACACCTAAAATCGGTGCGATGCGCTCAATGATTTTTCCAGTTGTTGGCGCAGCGTTCCACCCCGCTGTTGCGTAGCCATAAGTACCCTCGGCAGCCTTAGGCTCATCAAGCGTCACGAAAACTGTGTAAGTCGGGTCATCATAGGGAAATGCAGCTATAAAGGACGAAACCAGACGCGCCTCATCATACCCCTCGGCAGAGGGCTTATCTGCCGTCCCGGTTTTGCCCATGACAGCATAACCTTTGACGCGGGCGTTTCGGCCGGTACCGTCGGTTGCAACATAGCGCATGAGATCCCGCAGTGTTTGAGATGTTTCAGCGGAAACAACGCGGCGGCGTTCTGAACTCGTGACGCTGTCCTGACGGCGCAAAGTTGGCGCAACATATTCTCCGCCGTTGAGCAGAGCCGAAACCGCTGTCGCCAATGCAAGCGGTGTGACTGAAATACCGTGCCCATAAGAGACCGTGACCGTCGTAATATCCTGCCACTCAGCTTGAACCTGCGGCGCCGCACTTTCAGCTAGCTCTATTGGGACCCGATCCATGAGACCCAGTTTTTTCAAAAAGGCCTGCTGACCTTCACCGCCAACGCGAATGGCCATCAGCGCCGTACCGCGATTGGAACTTTCAGCCAGAATTTCCGGCATAGCCAAAGGATGAGGACTTGGATGATCATCTCTGATAAATTTACTGCGCACTTTAAGCGGCTTCTGTACCGGGAATTTTTCATTTAGATCGGTCACGCCAGCCTCCAGAGCCATAGCCATCGAAATAGGTTTAAAAACAGAGCCTAGTTCGTAGGTCGACATTGAGGCGTGATTATAGAGGTTTTGCGGCAAAGCTGTGTCGGGCGCATTGGGATCAAAATTCGGCAACGACGCCATTGCCAGAATTTCGCCCGTCTTCATATTCATAACAATTGCCGCGCCCGTCTCGGCCTCAAACTTATCAATAGCCAACTGCAATTCGGTCATGACCGCGTTTTGCGCGCGGAGATCGACTGATAATGTGAGCGAAGGCGTATTGGGCTCGGATAATTGAGCGTTAAATGCCTTTTCGGCGCCGGCAAGCCCTCTCATGTCGACATCTGAAAAGCCCACAATATGGGCTGCGAGATGACCATTCGGGTAAAACCGCCGCGAAGTGGGTTCAAAAACAAGGCCCGGCAGCCCTAAAAGAAACACATCGCGTTTTTGTTGCGGCGTGAGACCCCGATAAATCAGAACCTGCGAGCCTTTTCGTTTCAGCCGGCTGGAGATTTCGTCCTCTGACAATTCATCAAACAACCCAGATAATTTTTGGGCCGTTTCGTCTGAATTCCAAATGAACTTTTTGCGGGCATAGAGATCATAATTTTCCAGAGTCGTTGCCAATAGCTCGCCATTTCGGTCAACCATATCTGCGCGAACCACGCGGTCCGAACCATTGGCAGAAAAAGCGCCTTTGGACGGCGTTAACAAAGAAACCTCTGCCATCCGGATAATAGCAATCGCCAAGGTAATCATAAAAATAACGGCGCCAATACGGATACGGATTCGCCCCTCGGAAACCGCTACGTTTTCGTCATCCGCCACATGTTTCTGACGCCTGACGGGACCGTCGATTTGAGACATTTCGGAGGTCACGGCGTTTCCTCCCTAGAATTCGCCTCGGAATTCACCTCGGAATTCGCTTCGGCGATTTCATCAGCCAGAGGAAAGTGCTGCTCAATATCCTTAGCGCCTATGACGCGCTCCACCGGCACTGTGGTCAAACCAAGGGTTTCCCGAGCAATTGCCTCGACTCTTGCGGGACTCTCTAAATGGGCGAGTTCGGATTTTAGTTTGGAAATAACAGCTTCTTCCGCCCGCAGCTGCCGCTCAAGCGTCCCGGCTTCCGACTTGGCCGTCTGCGCCCTTGTTTTCACAAAGTACAATCCGAGAGTCAAAAGCACACCCAGAGCAAAGAGTATGAAAATTGCGCCGCCGCTTTTCTTGCGCAGATAGGCTTTATTATAAGCGCTCATGCCGCCCACCTGTAGTCAGATACAACAGGAGCCCTCGGCAGCAGATCTTCCATATCACCCGGGATTGGATGACCGGTGCGCACGGCATATCGCAGCTTAGCCGAACGAGAGCGCGGATTTTCTTCTATTTCCTTCACCGACGGCATAATTGCAGAGCGTGAACTCAGCTCAAAAACAGGTGTAAACGGTTCAGCCTCCATGACGGGCGCATGGCGAGACCCGGAGGCGGGCTTTTCGGAGCGAATTCGCAAGAATTTTTTAACAATCCGGTCCTCCAGCGAATGGAACGTCACTACAATGAGCCGGCCACCGGGTTTTAATATTCTTTCCGCCGCCAACAGACCGCGATAGAGCTCACCAAGCTCATCATTGATAAAAATGCGGAGCGCTTGAAAAACCCGGGTTGCCGGATGAATTTTTCCCCGGCGCCCAATACCAGCCTCGATCAAGTCAGCCAAAGCGTTTGTCGTGCTGATAGCTTGCTCGTCTCGCGACCGCGTAATAAGCCTTGCAATACGGCCGGCCTGTTTTTCTTCGCCGTAAACCCTGAATATTCTCGCCAAATCTTTTTCAGGTAATTCATTCACAGCATTGGCCGCTGAAGGACCAGATTGGCGCATGCGCATGTCCAGCGGGCCTGCCCGCATAAATGAAAAGCCACGCTCACCTTCATCAAGCTGCATGGACGAAACCCCAATATCCAATATGACCGCATCAACAGGCTCGTCCATCAAGGCGTCATCCATCAGGGAAAACGGTGTTTCAATAAACCGAAACCGGGCTTCAAATTTCCGCGCCAGCTCTTTTGCGCGAGGTCCGACATTGGGGTCCTGATCCAAGGCGACCAGATTACAATTGGCCGATTCTAAAATTGCCCCGGAATAACCACCATTACCAAATGTTCCGTCCAGATATGTCTCTCCATCTTGCGGGCTCAGCGCACCTATAACTTCGCCCAGCATAACCGGATAGTGCTTCATTCCCCGCCCTCCGCGGACAAGCGCCGAACAGATTTGAGACGGTTTCTATTCTCCCGGGCGAGCTTGCGGACATCGCCAACATGGCTTTCATATTTCTTGGGTTGCCAGATTTCGAAACGGCGCCCCAGTCCGACAAAGGTTACCTGCCCGTTTAAACCCGCATACTCGGCAAGCTCTTTTGGCAGCGTGACGCGGCCTCCGCTATCAAAAGCCAACTTCCGGCTTTCAGCAAAAATAGCCCTTTGAAGCGCCATCCGCCCTTCATCGTAATAATCAATGGATTCGAGCGAAACCTGATACTCCTCGAGCAGCGCGATGCCGCCGCCCTCCAGATAATCACCGTCAAAACTTGGCCAGACAACAATTCCGTCAAACCCGCTCTCTGTGACCACAGCACGAAAATCTGAAGGCACGGAAATACGGCCCTTTGCATCCAGATTATTCGTAATCGTCGACAGAAACATCATTTCCCCTCACGAGCTGGGAGGAACCAGCTCTAAATTGGGATAACATGGGAATTAATGGGATACAATGCCAATTTAGTGAAAAATTAAGTATAAGCCTGACTTTTTTCACTTCCTGATGACCCTAAATTCCTAATTTTGGGAACATTAAAAGAACATTAGCCGGTATGGTGTAAGATACCCCTTCCTTTTAATTTCAAATCATGTTGGAATACTCACACTGATGGACAGATTTGACGCCAATGTTTTACTGGACTGTTACCGCCGCGGTGTTTTTCCCATGGCGGAAAGCCGTGAAGATCGCGGTATATTCCTGGTCGATCCAGATGTGCGCGGCATCATCCCGCTCGACGGCCTGCATATTTCCCGGTCCCTGCGAAAAGCTATCAAGAAAAATGAGTTCCAGGTTTCTTTTGATCATTGTTTCAATCAGGTGATTGCGGAATGCGCCAAGCAAACAACCGACAGGCCCGACACTTGGATTAATGGCGGAATAGACTTCTTGTATAACCAGCTGCATCACATGGGCCACGCCCATAGTGTGGAAGTCTGGAAAGACGGAAAACTGGTTGGCGGACTTTACGGCGTATCTGTTGGCGGCGCGTTTTTCGGCGAAAGTATGTTCTCGAGATCGACTAACGCTTCGAAAATCGCCCTGATTCATTTGGTCGAACGATTAAATGCCCGAGGCTATGTTTTGCTGGACACACAGTTCATGACAGACCACTTGCGCACTTTGGGCGGCATTGAAATTTTGAGGGCTGAATTTCATGATCGGCTGCGCGAAGCGCTTACCGTCAATACAAGCTTTCACGCAGCTTAATCGGCTTTATGATTATCGCAGCCGGCTGCCTTCGCGGCAATCGATAACCCAGACATCGTAAACCGGGTGGTCTAAAGCAGAGATGGCGGGCCGCTGAGCCAGCATCCAGCCAGAGAATACCTTGGCGCCGTCAGCCTCAGTGCCTTCGCCGTCCGTGCGTTTGTCGAAAATCTGCAAAAAGGCCCAAGTGGCCGGGATTTCCTCCGGCGGCTTTTTCTCGCAGCGTTTGACCTCAACCCGCAGGGATCCATATTCCAGATTATCGCCGACTTTCACGGTGAAGTCCTCAGTGGTCGCGGTCACTTTATCGAGCGCCCGCAAGACGACCTCGGACCCTATAATGTTATTGTTAGGGGCCGCTTCATCCGCGGCCATAGCGCCGCCGACGAGGCTGGTTAGTAAAACTGGCAATAATAAGAGCCGCATCAGCTTTCCGGACTCCAGGCTTCATAATCACCGGAAACTTTGGCCCGGGCGCCGCCGCGGTCCAAACTGCCTTTAGGCTTATAGGCGTAAACCGTTCCGGTGAGATTGGGATGATGTTCTTTGATCCAGTCATGGTCCACAAGCCCGCCCTCTGTTGGCGGGGCGTCATACATGTAATGGAGCCAGCCATGCCATTCGGGCGGAACCCGCGACGCATCTGCATAGCCATTATATTTCACCCAGCGCCGCTGGCGGCCCTCATAGCCCTTATTGCCCCGCTCTTGATAATAGATATTACCATATTCGTCTTCGCCGATCTTTTCGCCTTTACGGCGGATCTGCAATAGGGTGCCTAGGGTGGCCCCGTTCCACCAGGTAAATATGCGCTTGATGAAATCCATAGGATATCTCTGATTAGTTCGCGAGCCTTATGCCGTGACTCCTATGCCCGGTAAAGAGTCTATGTGACGCAATCGTGGCGAAATTACACTGGATTTATGACCATGCCAGTATGCGCCGCGCTGCTTTGATAATCGGCGCCTCGATCATTTTACCGTCAAGCAGCGCCACATTGCCTTCGGATGCCTTATAGGCCTCTACAACCCGGTGCGCGTGGGCAATTTGGGCTTCCGTCGGCTTTAAAGCCGTATGAATCGGGCCGATTTGCGCGGGATGAATGGCTGCGCGGGCAAAAATGCCCAGATTCCGGCCCTTTCGGGTCGCGGCTTCCAGTCCGTCCATATCCTTTAAATCAATATGAGGTGTATCAAAAAGTACCGCATCATACGCGGCGCAAGCGGCGACAAGTCTGGAACGGGCATATAGATGGGTCTCCCAGTCCGCTCCGCAGCCCACATCACCGGCGTAATCGACAGAGCCATACATGACATAGGCAACCCGGTCATGGGAGACTATTTCTTCGCAGTTCACCAGGCCTTTTGCGCTTTCGATCAAAGCCATTATGGGCCCGCATTTATCAGGGAGAGCCTTGTCCAGCGCTTTCACATCCGCGTTCTCGCCAACCTTGGGCATCAGCACAAAAGGCAGCTCAGGCGCGGCCTTTGCCAGAGCTTTGACATCCGCTTTATAATAGTCTGAATCCGCTGAGTTTATCCGCAAAGAGACATGCTCATGATCAGTTCCTGAAAGGTATTCGATGACCGTCTTCCGAGCTTCGTCTTTATCCTGCGGCGCGACCGCATCCTCCAGATCAATACAGACGAGATCGGCCGCCGAAGCGCAGGCCTTTTCAAACCGATCGGGACGATTGCCCGGTACAAACAGCAAAGATCTATGCATAAATCAAATGTCTCCAATTAAACCCGTAGGTGTTTTTCCTTGACCTGAATAGCTAATATTATCATTGATAAATCTCTAATAAAAAGGGAGGGAACTATGCAAGGTATTGGTAGCCTACTTATGTTTGTTGGCGTCGCGATGTTCATATTACCATATATTGGAATGACCATCAGATTCATGGACTGGATGTACAACTGGGGTCCAACGAATGCCATGTTTATCAAAATCGGAATGATCGTGCTCGGCGCCATTTTGTGGTTTCTTGGTCGCGGGGCAGGCGACGACATGGAAGATGAAGCCCATTAGTCACCCGGTCTGACCCGGTCAAAAATCCGGAAATGTTTCACGGGACACCTCTTATTTCACGGAAAATTTGCGGTTTTTTCGGACAATTCCGTAAATCCGAGTGTTCTTCACGTGGAACTCACATGGCCTGAGAAAGTCGCTTTAGCGCCGCGACAATATGAACGCTTGCAAAATTTCTTTTAGTTCATATATTTCTGTCATGACAGAAACTACGAAATTAAATAAAACTCTGCAAGAAATGCCGGATGCCGTGCAGCGCTTTATCCTCCACTGGGGCGATATGGGGACGAGCTGGGGCGTCAACCGCACGGTCGCCCAAATCCATGCGCTGCTGTTTATTACGGAGCACCCCCTCAACGCGGAAGAAATCACCGAAATCCTGGGCGTTGCGCGCAGCAATGTGTCCAACTCCATCAAGGAACTCCTATCTATTGGCACGATTAGCCGCGTGCCCATCGCTGGTGATCGCCGAGATTACTTCACGGCCGACACGGATGTCTGGGAAGTGGCCCGCAAGATCGCCGCGGTTCGAAAGGCCCGCGAGATCGACCCGGCCCTGACGACCCTGCAAGACTGCCTGAAATCCGCGGAAAACGACCCCGCCGTCAGCACAGAACAAAAAAAGCGGCTCACCGATATGCGCGATTTCACCGCCAGTATGGACCGCTGGTATTTACAAATGCAGAGCCTACCCAGCGGTACGCTCAGCAAAATGGTCAAAATGGGCGACCGGGTGGTCGGCATTCTGGGCTTCGGGAAAAAGAAAAGCTAAAAGGAGGCTTATCATGGCAAAGCATCGGTATCATATCACTCCGGGATATGAGGATCGTCCTTCTGCCAATGACAATGACCTTCTGGATTTACGCTTCCGCCGCCTGCTCAGCAGCGAAGACTGGAAAGCTTTGCCGGGCGCAGTCAAACGGCGATTCAGCAAAAAACTGGGCCCCGGCGAAGCGGCGCTTTACAAAGGCTATGTCCAATATACCCGCATGAACCCCATTGGCCGCGCCCTCGCCCGGCTCCTGAAAATTATCGGTGCGCCCCTGCCGCTCGACACAGACAATGCAGATCAGGCGGCTATTGTAACCGTGACGGAAGACGCCGTCGGCGGCGGCCATTTCTGGGTCCGGCAATATGGCCGAAAAACCGGCTTTCCCCAAGTTATCCAAAGCACAAAACAGTTTAGCGGCCCGACCGGTCTTTTTGAATATATTGGCTTCGGCATCGGAATGAGCCTGAAGCTCAAAGTCGACGAAGATGCCCTGCTCTTTCTAAGCGGTCAGTATTTTATCGGAAAAGGAAAATGGCGCGCCGCCCTCCCGAAATGGATGACACCTGGACAGCTCACTGTAGGGCATGCCGACCACGGGGATGGATGGTTCGAGTTTACCCTCAAACTTGTCCACCCCCTGCTGGGTACTTTGGTCAATCAGAGCGCCATGTTTTGTGATGAGGGTTACGAAAAATGACAAACAAGTTCACATTTGTTGAGAAATCACTGGGGCTAATGGCGGGCGGAGTGTTTGCTTGGTTTGCAATTACTTCAGTCATGGTTTTGATCTTCGGGGTTTTTATGAAAAGCTTTGTTGTTCTCGCGTTATACCTCTACGGAATTATTGCCATTCCCATTGCCATGCTCACCTGTTTAATATCCGGCCATATCATTTGGGGTGTGGCAGATATCATAAAAATCCAAAACAAAAATGGCTTGTTCTTCCTTGGATTCATAAACGGCATTATTTTGTTTTTTCTATTCGCGATTGGCGCAGATGGCTATTCTCCAATGCCAAAAGAAATCCTGA
>CAYQNQ010000001.1:33472-67485 GCA_964418815.1 uncultured Hellea sp. | reverse complement strand
ACACCAGAGCTTACATCCAAAATAGGTGCGCCGGTTTTGAGGGCATGGGCTACATTGTCCGAATTGAGGCCGCCGGCCAAAAGCCAAGTCCTAGGCAGAGCGGCGCTCTTTAAAATATTCCAGTCAAAGCTCACACCATGCCCGCCGCGAATATCATTTCCCTTAGGAGGTTTGGCATCAAACAGGATGAGATCCGCAAATCCTGCGAATTCCATGGCGGCGTTTATATCTGCCGCCGAAGAGACGGGCAGGGCCTTGATGGTTCTGACATCATGATCGCGGCTCACCTGCGCTATATGATCCGGACTTTCGTCACCGTGAAACTGAATATAATCCGGCTGCATGTCTGACACGATCTGCGCCAGCGTTTCACCATCCGCGTTTACGGCGACGGCCACGCGCGGAATTATGCCTTTGGCGGGCAGGGACAGGCGGGCGGCTTCTGCGATGGAAAGGCGTCTTTTGCTTTTGGCC
This sequence comes from uncultured Hellea sp., assembly GCA_964418815.1. Lineage (GTDB taxonomy): Bacteria > Pseudomonadota > Alphaproteobacteria > Caulobacterales > Maricaulaceae > JACOMS01. The sequence goes on along the minus strand of CAYQNQ010000001.1, from coordinate 67,011 downwards.
TCGACAATAAACCCCAGATAGCTTGCGCCGTGCAGGATGGCGGCTTCCACATCCTCTGGCCGTGTCAGGCCGCATATTTTGACTTGCGGGATCATGAGCTCTGGCTAGCGGGCGGGCATATCCTTGTAAAGCCAGCGAAAGGTGAAGGCGGCCAATATAGCCGCTATCAACTGACAGCCCATAAACGGCAGGACATCTTTGGGCGAAATCCCGGCAAATGTGTCGGATAGGGCGCGCGCGATGGTCACGGCCGGATTGGCAAAGCTGGTGGAGCTTGTGAAAAAATAAGCGGCCATGATGTAAAGCCCGACAATCATGGGCACGGCTTGGGGCCTGAGCCGCACGCCGGCAAGTATAGCAAAGACCAGGCCGAATGTGGCGACCACTTCAGCGGCTTTGTTTCCCAAACTATTTCGGGCAGTTTCCGAAATCTGCATAATGCTTTGGTCAAACATGAGATGGGCGAGCCAGACGCCCAGTACAGCCCCGATGATCTGGACGATCACATAGGCGCTGCTGTTTTTCAGATTGATGTCATTATTCGTGAAAAACCCCAGGGTCACTGCCGGGTTTAAATGAGCGCCCGAAACCGGACCGAATATTTCAATGAGGACAATGAGACCTGCCCCGGTGGCGAGCGCGTTAATCAGGAGCGCCTGTCCTGTATTCCCATTTGAGAGCTGCTGACCCATGATTCCGGATCCGACCACGATGGCCAACAGAAACAGCGTTCCCAGAAATTCAGCAAAGAGTTTGCGGCTAAAAGACATAGAGCCTCATAGCGAGAATTTATTTCAACAAAAAGTGAAATGTTTAAGAAAAAAGTTGCGGCGCCGCGCGAGGGAGGGGGGCTATTACGCGGCGCCGCTGTCGAAGCGGAGGTGATCCCAGGGGAGAGGATTGTACTCTACGCTTGACTCCTATTTAGGCAGCTTTCGCTTTTCTGGAAGGTTTCTGCGTGATTAATTTTCCGTCATCTTCGCTGCCAATTTCTATTTTTCGGGGTTTTAACGCCTCCGGAAGTTCACGTTTCAGCGAGATCACCAAAAGGCCGTTCTTAAGGTCTGCGCCGGTCACCAGAACATGGTCGGCCAGCTGAAATTTCCGCTCAAACCCGCGTTCAGCGATTCCGCGGTGCAAATAGTCAGGACCTTCTGAATTATCAGGGTCATTGGCAGCTTTGGCCTTGTGCCCGATGACTGTCAGCACATTTTCGTGGCTCTCGATCTCGAGCTCATCTTCGCCAAATCCGGCAACGGCCAGCTCGATTTTATAGGCATTTTCGTCGATTCTTGCCACATTATAGGGCGGATAGGTGGTGGCTGCGTCCAGAGACTGGGTCGCCGAATTTATAAGGCTTGCCATCCGGTCAAATCCGACAAACGAGCGGTACAGGGGTGAAAAATCATAAGTTCTCATTGTTACATCCTTTAAAAGCAATGTTCATGTTAGAGGCCCTCTCATGAGCGGCCCGGTTTATCCGAAAGACCCAATTGGCATCCTCCGGCCTAACTAGATGGGAATTTGATTCGGGGTTTCAAGAGGCCCGGCTGAGCGCGTTCTTAAAGGAATGTTAACTGGCTTTTCACACTGTTAGGCGCAAATGATAAGGCACGGAGCCCGCGTTATGAAAATTATCAAATCCACGCTTATTTCTCTGGCGGTGTTATCACTGGCAGCCTGTTCAACAACGGATTCGAACCCGTACGCTCAGCAAAGCGTTCAGAAGGGCCACAACCAAGCTGTTCAAAACGGCGAAACAACCTATTCTGAAAATGAGTTGACCGACGCCATTTCAACCCATCTGGGCGTGACGGCCGAGTCCGCAGCGACCACAATAGAGAAGCTGTTTAAAAACCGGGGCCGTCCTGTGGGCTATATTACCGGTGAGGAGGGCGGCGGCGCAGTTGTCGTTGGCGCACGCTACGGCAAAGGCACGCTCTGGATGAAAAACGGCCAGACCCGCAAACTTTACTGGCAGGGTCCGACAGTCGGGCTTGATCTGGGCGCGGACGCCTCCAAAGTTTTCACCCTAGTTTATGATCTGGACCGGGTCGATGATATTTATCGTCATTTCCCGGGCGTAGACGGCAGCGCTTATCTGGTGGCCGGCATGGCTGTGAACTATCAAAAGGCTTACGGCGTTACTTTGGCCCCTATTCGCACAGGCGTCGGTCTCAGACTAGGCGCAAAAGTGGGCTATACGAAATACACTGAGAAACGGAAAATCCTTCCGTTTTAGGCTATAAGCCTACTTCCGGATCGGTTGATACCAGTCCTGTTCGGAAACCGTGGTGACCTCAGGATAATGAGTCACGGACGGCGCAATCGGGTCAATATGGATGGATTGCGGCGGAACATATTGGTCATTAAGTTCTGAAATATCGTTGATCATGATGGCGCAGTCCCCGTTATCCATGCGGTACTGGCCGTCAGGACAATTGCTTTGAATGATACTGCCGGTCTCGACGATTGGATTGACCTGCGAAATGTCGATACTGGGAACGGTTTGCGCTACAGGGGCGGGTTGCCGAACAACCTGATAGGTTGGGACGGTCCAATAACCGCCGGTTTGGCAGCCTTGCCCGCTGGCGAACCCGTAACGGGATCTTTGCCCGCTATTCCCGTAGCGGCCATACTCGCCAGCTGAACCCGCATTCGTTCCTGGAATACAATTGCCGGCTCCGTAAACATTCGCGCCTGGCCCATAAGCATTGGCGCCGGCTCCATAGGCAGCCCCATAGGCATATGGGGATCCGCCGTAATACATTCCCATTTGGCCTGTTTGGGCATATCCCAACTGGCTGTTATAAACGGCCGTTTCGCTTTGTTGAGAGTCTCCATAGCGACTTTGCGCCTGACTGGTGGCTGAACTGGCGGCGATGGCAATCACAAAGAGGGCTGGTGCATAATTTTTTAAGAGGGACGGCATCTGCATCTCGCTAGGCGTGGTTGATTCGCGCCGAGCGTGCCAGCAATGGGTTAATGGGCTGTTAACCATGATTAATCATCTTTGATTAACTATGTTGATATCCTTGGCCGTCGGAGATATAGACCCGAATGACCTTGCGACTAATGATCGTGCTGGTTTTTCTAAGCCTGCTGACCGCTTGCAGCCAGAGAGACTCGCAAACCGAGAAAAATTCAACAACCCCGCCCAATTTTGTGCTTATTTTCACCGATGATCAAGGTTATGCCGATCTCGGGATTCTGGGCTTGAGAGATGATGTAAAGACGCCTCATCTGGATGCTCTTGCCCGGCGCGGCGTAGTCATGACCCAAGGGTATGTTTCGGCCCCGTCTTGCGTGCCTTCTAGGGCGGCGTTGATGACAGGGCGTCATCAGAACTCGTTCGGCGTCGATACAAATCTGCAGATGTTCTTCCCTGAGGTACAGGCAGAATTCAATGCGCTTGAATCTATCGCCAGCCGGTTGAGAAGCGCAGGATATGTGACAGCCATGAGCGGAAAATGGCATTTGGGATCTCACAAAAAAGTCGAAAGCAATGGATTTGATAAATACTGGATTACCGATGGAGGAAAGGAGTTCAAAAATTTTAAACCTGAAAATTATGGGCTTACATCCGAATTTGCCGAGACCGGATATCATGTCGACAAAAGCGGCGCCTTTGGCGCAAACTTTATTGAAAAAAACAAAGACAACCCTTTTTTCTTTTATTGGGCACCCCGGGCTCCTCATGTCCCACTGGATGCGCCGCAATCCTATTTGGACAGATTCCCGGACGTAAAATCTGAACGGCGTCAGCAGGGATTGGCCATGATCTCTGCCATTGATGATGGTGTCGGAAATATTGTTGAGACGCTCAAAAAGAACGATCTACTCGAAAATACCATGATTGTGTTTATCAGTGATAATGGTGCTCCGCTGCGCATCGACATGCGTGAAAACGGACCGGTGACATCGGGTTGGGACGGTTCACTTAACGATCCATTGACCGGCGAAAAAGGTTTGTTGATGGAAGGCGGTATTCGCGTACCGTTCATCGTAAGCTGGCCGAAACGTCTGCCGCAAGACGATCGTTACGACCGGCCTGTTCTTTCCATTGACGTGGCGCCGACATTTTTTGCGGCGGCCGGCCTTGAGCCTGATGCTGAACTACCGGGACGTGATCTGACGCCTTTTTTGGCCGGCCAAACCAAGGGTGATCCACACACTCATATGTATTGGAAATATGGCGCGCAGGCCGCTGTTCGGACAGGCGACTGGAAATTGATTCGATTCGAAGAAAAGACCTATTTGTTTGATTTGGGGCAGGACAAAACCGAAAGCCGGAACTTAGCAGACAGTTATTCAGATAAAAGACGGGAACTCGAAAATGAACTGCAAAACTGGATGTCCAAGCTTCCGGAAGTTCCAGACTACGAAACAAATAATAGAGCTTCCCGGATTGAAAGGCGGCGTGTTTTTTACGATTATTATCTGGATAAAAAGACCGATGTGAACATAGATCGGTTATATGGAGATTGGCTCTATGGTCTGACAGTCAATGATATTGAAGCCGCTCGGCAACGTAAAATCCGCGAAGAAAGAAAAAGACGAAAGGTAGGCAAGAGGTTGGAGGAATAATGCTTTTTCGCTTCATTTGCTTTGCCCTGATTTTGGCTGTTTTGTCTACCTGTGGTCAATTAAATAAAACCGAACATGAGGCGATGGATCGCCCACCCAATATTATTCTTATATATACAGATGATCATGGGTATGCAGATTTGGGCATAATGGGCCTTAAGGCAGATATCCGCACGCCTCATATTGATGCGATGGCCAGGCGAGGCGTATTGTTCACACAAGGATATGTTACCGCCCCAACCTGCGTGCCTTCCAGAGCAGGACTTTTAACCGGGCAACATCAAAACAGTTTTGGGCTCGATACCAATCAGGAGATCAGGGACCGCACAGTACAAGCACGGTTTCAGGAGATAGAAACAATTGCGGAACGCCTGCGGGGTGCAGGGTATGAAACGGGCATGTCCGGCAAGTGGCATTTGGGATCTCACAAGCGGATCCCGGATCACGGATTTGATCAGTATTGGCTGACTGACGGACAAAGGGACGCCAAAAATTTTGATCCTGACAGCTATGGCATTGCCACGAATTTGGTGGAAAATGGCTATCATATTGACCAGAGCAGCGCTCTTGCTGCCGCCTTTATAAACAAAAACAAGGACAAGCCATTTTTCTTTTACTGGGCCCCTCGGGCGCCTCATGTTCCCCTAGACGCGCCCCAAAATTATCTGGATCGTTTCGGCCAAATAGATTCGCCACGTCGGCAACAGGGTCTGGCTATGATGTCAGCCGTGGATGACGGGGTCGGCAATATTGTCGAGTCTTTGGAGGATCATAATCTGTTGAATAATACATTGATTTTTTTCATCAGTGATAATGGCGCCCCTCTTCGGATCGACAAAAGGGAGAACGGACCGGTCGTTTCCGGTTGGGACGGGTCACTGAATGACCCGTTGACGGGTGAAAAAGGCTTATTGATGGAAGGGGGTATCCGCGTGCCCTTTATTGTTAGCTGGCCCGGTCGGCTCCCAATGCAGGTCCGTTTTGAAAGACCAGTAACGTCTCTGGATGTTGCTCCGACAATTTATAAGGCTGCAGACATCATGACTGATGACAAATTACACGGAACGGATTTAGTGCCCTTCTTATTGGGTAAGACAACAGGCGACCCGCACCAAAATCTGTTTTGGAAACACGGGGCGCAGGAGGCTGTTAGATCCGGCGACTGGAAACTGATTAAATTTGAAGGGGTTGTTTATTTATATGACCTTGACCGGGATATAAGCGAACAAGAGAATCTGGCCGAAAGTCGCCCAAGCAAATTGCAAGCGCTTGAGGCCTCGCTCGATGAATGGACTGCAGGTTTACCTGTCGTTTCCAATAAAAATGAACGACTGAAACAGAAACAAATTCAGCGAAAAAAAATATTCTACGATCATTATTTGGAAGGAAAGGTTGTTGATATAGATCGGCTTTATCTGGATTGGCTCTACGATATGTCCGAGAGTGACCTGTATAAAGGGCATTCAAAAAAAACCAAACCGCCTAAGGGACAATAAGGTGTCCAGGAGAACCCAGTTCATTTCATTGGCAAATTTTTTCAAAAATACTCATTTATCCAGTCTTGGCGTGTTTAATAGGCCGTGATAGCTCCGGTCAGGAAAATCAGGAACGGCAAATTGACCGATAGTCAGACCATAACACAAGAAGCACCGGCGGCGGCCCGCGAGTTTGGCCGTTGGAACAAGCTTGGGCTGTGGACGCTTTACACCAAGGAAGTGAAGCGATTTATGAAGGTCTGGCCCCAAACCATACTCGCCCCGATTATTTCCAATCTGCTATATATGACGGTTTTTGTTCTGGCCTTTGCCGAAATGAGAGGCGGCGGGTCCGGCGCATTCATCGCTTTTTTAATCCCCGGCCTGATTATGCTGGGCGTGCTTAACAATGCGTCAGCCAATACCAGTTCTTCGATTATGACTGGTAAGTTGATGGGCTCGATCAATGACATTCTTATGCCGCCTCTATCCCATATTGAAATGGCAATTGCTTTTATTGGCGGCGGAGTCACGCGGGGAATTTTGGTAGCGGTTGCGACGGCGATCGGTCTATCCCTGTTTGCCATATATGCGGGCCAGTCCATGTGGCCGCAGCATTGGTGGGCGCTCATTTACTTCAGTTTCTCTGCGGCGGCGATGATGGCCATGGTCGGGGTTTTGTCCGGAATCTGGGCCGAGAAATTCGATCAACTGGCCGTGGTCAATCAATTTATAATTCTGCCGCTCTCATTTCTGTCCGGCACATTTTATTCCATTTATGGATTGCCGGAGTTATTCCAAAGCCTCATGCGCGTTAATCCGCTGTTTTATGTGATTGACGGATTTCGTTATGGCTTTAGCGGTGTTGAAGAGAGCAATCTGACCATTGGCGTCATATTGATTGCCTTTATCAATATCATTTTACTTTTTATTGTCCTGCGTGTTTTAAAAAGCGGCTGGAAACTCAAAGCTTAGTTCGGAGACCGATATGCCCCAAGGTGATCATCTATATGACTGCTACAAGCCGCCGGAGGTGGAGTTTGTCCGAGGCGAGGGCGCCTATCTTTTTACGGAGGCCGGCGAGCGCTATCTGGATTTCATCGCCGGGATTGCGGTCAATGGTCTGGGCCACGGGCATCCGGCTTTGATTGAAGCTGTTCAAGGCCAGTCTGAAAAGCTTTGGCATCTCTCCAATATGTTTCGAATTCCGGGCGGGCGGGAATTAGCAAAAAAATATTGCGACGCGCTGCCCTGGGCCGGAAAAGTGTTCTTTACGAATTCAGGCGCCGAGGCCGTCGAATGCGCCATGAAGACGGCGCGGCGTTATCACTATGACCGGGGCGATACAGAGCGAATCGAGATCATCACTTTTACCGGCGCGTTTCACGGCCGAACTTTTGGGACCATTAATGCGGGCGGTAATCCGAAATATCTCAAAGGCTTTGGCCCGGCGATCCCCGGCTTCACCCATCTTGATTTTGCCGAGCTTTCAAACCTCGAAGAGCATCTGTCTGATAAAACGGCGGCTGTTTTATTTGAGCCGGTTCAGGGCGAAGGTGGACTCCGTCCGGTTTCGGTCGAGCTTTTAAAGAAAATCCGCCGGCAATGCACAGATAACGGCACGCTGGTCATTTATGACGAAGTGCAGTGCGGTGCCGGCCGTACTGGTAAGTTCTTCGCCCATCAATGGGCAGACGGCGGGGCGGAGCCGGACATTATGGCAGCGGCCAAGGGTATTGGCGGCGGTTTCCCGCTGGGGGCCTGTATTGCCAAAGAAGAGATTGCCGCTTGCATGGTTCCTGGCACGCACGGCTCCACCTATGGCGGCAACCCCATGGCCATGGCCGTGGGCCACGCCGCCTTTGACGCTTTGACCGATGAGGGCCTGATGGCTCACGTCAATAAAGTCTCCAATTTCGTCAAACAGCAATTTGAAGGCCTGAAAGACGAGTTTCCAGATGTGGTCGACGAAATTCGCGGCAAGGGATTGCTTATTGGCTTGCGTTTGAAAAAAGAAGCGCTGGCCGTGCGTAAAAACGCCCTGACTAAAAATCTTTTATTGGGCTCGGCAGGGGACAATGTCATGCGCATGGCTCCGCCGCTCATTATCGACGAAACCCATGTCCGCGAGGCCATTGGAGTTTTGCGGGAGTGTTTTGAAGAAGCGCGGGAATTGCCGGATTTTGAGATTTAATTTTATCGCCATCACTTTTTCTGCTCGGGCGTTTTTTCGCGAAGCCGTTTTTCGGACAACCCGTGTTTTTCAATTAACGCAAAAGCCTTGATGCAATCTTCTGCTGGTGCCCAACACGTCACACTTCTAAATTTGAAGGTCTCAATCGGGTTTTCAGTTTGATAATATTTGATTTGATTATTTTCAATTTTATCATACCAAGTGCGAGTATTTTCTTTCTTGATTTGTTCGATGTGATGAAATGACAATACGGTGCAGGTCAACACACAAAAGGTTCCGACAATAGGGCCGACCATTTTTTTGCTTGCCCACGAATTTATAAACTTCAATAAAAAATATAAGATGCCGACTAACCCCAAGGAGATTTCAAGATTGTGCCTTGGGAAAAAAGGTGAGGAGTAAAATGCTCCGGAATTATAACGAAAAGCGGAAATTAGAACGAGTGAACTCAGAGACATTAACACCATAAACATGGCAAGCCAATCAGCGCGCGTCTTAAGGCCAGACCATAAATGCCTAATGATAATCAGAGCGCTGACAAGAAATAAAAATACGCCGACCACGATTGAGTAAAATTCAGATGCGCTTGTCCGGGTTGTATAAACGAACATGCCGATATTTGAATTACCGAGTTTGATGGCCATAAATTTCAACAAGCGTTGAAGGTTAAATCCTTTTGATACGGAATCGGATCCTGCCAATCCATACATATAGATAAAAATTGCGCCGGTGAGGATCGTTCCAATTATCCATGCGTTTTTGTTCTTTGGGCTCTTCAATAACGCGAAACCGCACAAAGCTATTATGGCGGCAGATGCCGCAACGCCATAGCCTCTCCCTAACAATAATATGAACACAATGACACTAAGAACAAATAGGAGCCATTTGCGAAGTCGGGATTCCTTATTTTCAGGAAAAACTAGAGAAAAAGCCAGACTTACAACGATTAAAAACCCAGCATAGTCTAAGAGTTGCGTTAGGATTACAGAATAATAAGTCTGTCTCAAAGTTTGAGCGTTAAAGAAAATTAGGGCAAAGGTTAGAAAAACCAAAAATTTGACAATCTTTCCATATTCCAATGGCTCCGAAAACCTGTGAGACATATATACCCCGGCCATGGTGAAGGGGATTATAGCCATCATCGATTCGAGTTGCGGCGAAAATCCAAACAGCCAGCAATTTAGGAAAAACATTAGCTTATACAGTGGAAGGCGATGTCCTCCGTAAGGCTCCCATAGGTCAGACAGCGTATACTGACCCTGCGTCAAGGCATCATATTCTTCGACCCAAACAAATTGATCGAAAATCAGGACGTCCATATCAATTAAATACAAGTTGAACATCCAAAGGATGAAAAACAAAATACCTATAAATATGACCTTTGTGTCCAGCTTGGATGTCATGCCGGGAGTCTATATTTCGCGCCTCTATTTGTCGAGTGCGGGCGTTGCCGGAAATTTGAAATCGCTTAAGGGTTTAGCGGCCTGATTTTTAGCAGATTATCTCCGGCAAATTTGGCGCCGGCTGGTGATAGGTGGTCTTGATCCACATAATAAAGTTCATCATCGCCTGATATAGGACAATTGCCATCTGCAGTGCAAACTATGGACCTGACATCGATCACCTCCACATTATATTTGTCATAGATAGCCATGAGTTCCGGTTTCAGGCTGGCCGCATTTCGGCTCCAGTCCGGCTCGGTATCCTTGAATGTTGGCATGTTGGAAAATATAACCAAATTTTTGCCTGCAGCGGACCAATATTTCAAAGTGCGGTCCATCGCTTTGGGCCTTATCTTGTTAGGGAGAAAACTCTGACTGAGCCAAATTTCGTTGATGGATGGCATGTTTTGCAGGCTTTGAATCGCAAAGTCGAAAAATTCGCGGCAAGCTTCTGGCTTTTTATTAGGGTCAATTGCGCAGGCGCCGCCTGTAAACTGGACAGGCTCAAACCCTTGCTGGCGCAATATCATGGCCTTGTCAGCCGCGTGACTATCGCCAATGACCGCAATATTGATGCGTTGTAAATTTGGGTTGATTTTGGACTCTGGCCCGCAGTCCCAATTTCCTTTCCAATCGCTTACCGGAAAAAAATCGCATTGACCCAAGCGAATTTGCGCGTTTCGTTGCTGTACCAAGTCTTTTATTATTGAGCTGTAAGCTCTGTTCCCGGCGAACCGGGGCGGATCAATAACCTGCCGATTCTGAAGTCCGCCGATGCTGCCAAAAACCATCAGGCCGATGGCGGCTGCCATAAGAGCTGATTTTCGGGATGGCATTAGCGTACGGGTTCTTATGTTCAGGGCCGAGCTGTTTTTCTTGCGAAATGGTTGTTCAACAAAATACCAGGTCATTCCCGATAGTGCGATACTCGCGGTTATCAACCCGATGAGCATGAGGAATTCAAGTTCGCCGACTTTTATAATTCGGGCAAAAGCAAAAAGAACATAGTGCCAGAGATAGAGACTGTAACTGATGAGGCCGATCCCAACCAAAGGTTTGAGGCTTAATAATTTGCGCATCCATATCGAGTCTTTTGCGAAGACAATGAGCAGCGCTGTGCCGGCAACCGGGATTAGCATCTTCGGCGCCGAGAAGTGCTCTTGGCCACCCATAAAAAACAGACCGGCCACGATCATACCAAGCCCGCCAATACAGGCCAGTTCAGCCGCGGTTGTTCCAGTGGCTGCTTGACCCCGGCGTAGGATTAACACTGCACAAAAGACACCAATTAAAAACTCCCAAAATCGAAATGGCGCGAGGTAAAATGCCGCGCGCGGCATTGCCTCAACGGCCCAAAGACAAGCTGCGAAGCTGGCAATTCCCAAAAGCGCAAGCCCGGCATAAAGCCACGCTTTTTTGTGTGCCAATAAAAGAGCGATGAAAGGGAAAACCAAATAGAATTGTTCTTCGACAGCCAGACTCCAGCTATGCAGGAGTGGTTTCAAATCTGCAGCGGGGCCGAAATAATCGACATCTAACCAAAAGAAAAAATTGGACCCAAAAAATGACGTCCAAATAACGCTTTCTGAAAAGTTATCCCATTGACGTAGTGGCATAAAAACCCACGCAAAAACCAACGAGAAAGCAAGTACGACAAACAGAGCTGGCAAAAGCCGCCGAGCGCGCCGCTCGTAAAATGTCAAGACTGAAAATCGGCCTTTTTCTAAGTCTTTGAAAATGAGCGTTGAAATCAAATAACCGCTGATGACGAAGAAAATGTCAACACCGAGATAGCCGCCTTGAGCAAAACCAAATTTGGCGTGAAAAAAGACCACCAGCATGACAGCGATCGCGCGCAATCCATCTATTTCGGGGCGATAGGCAGTGGGCATGGATTTTATCTTAGTGTCTAATTGTCCATTTCCCTAGCCGTTTTTATATATCCGAATTTTTCTAGAAGTTTTAATCCTGTTCCGCTATCACCTGTTTTTGGTCTCGCGAATAAGGTCGCTTCATGGCACAGCCAAAACATTTTTTGTCACTTGCTGATATCCCGGCGTCTGAGCTGCGCTCTATTTTGGACGAGGCGCATCGCCGGAAAAGCGCCCGCTCAGATTTGCCTAAAGGCTTGCCGGATATTGACGCGCCGTTTCTGGGCGAGACTCTGGCTCTGATATTTGAAAAAAGTTCCACACGGACACGCTTCTCGTTTGACATGGCTATGCGTCAGCTCGGCGGATCGTCGATCACGGTATCTTCGGGCGATATGCAGCTGGGCCGGGGCGAGACTATAGATGACACCGCGAAAGTTCTGTCACGCTATGTGGACGGCATCATGTTGCGGGCTAATGCTCACGCGGCTCTGACGGAATTGGCGCATAACAGCTCCGTGCCGGTCATAAATGGCCTCACAGATTACAATCACCCTTGTCAGATTATGGCCGATCTCCAGACCCTGGAAGAAAAGGGTGGTCAGCTGTCTGATATGACCCTGACCTGGGTCGGCGACGGCAATAATGTGGCCGTGAGTTTTGTAAACGCTGCCGCCAAATTCGGCTATCGCTTGCGGATTTCCACGCCGGGGGACTATGCTGTTAAAGGCCAGACAATCTCGGCTGCGCAAAATGCCGGCGCAAAAATAGATCTGATAGCCGACCCGCTCAAAGCCTGCGAGAATACGGATGTGGTTATCGCCGATACATTTGTCTCCATGGGCGATGCGGACGCTGAAGCGCGTCTGAAAGACCTCATGCCCTGGCAAGTCACGGACGCGATTATGAATATGGCGGCCAAGACGGCGCTCTTTTTACACTGCCTGCCGGCCCATCGGGGCGAGGAAGTGGCTGCGAGCGTTATTGACGGGCCGCAATCTGTGGTTTTTGACGAGGCGGAAAACCGCCTTCATGCGCAAAAGGCGATCATCTGCTGGTGTTTTGATCTGTAGATATTTGCCCCAAAGGCCTGCGTCATTCTGACTCACATTGCCCACTATATGTTGATTTCTGTGGATATATAGCTGTTGCCGCAAATCCTTCATCTTGTGTTTTTTTATCTATAGTATACAAGATATTGCGACTAGGGCTCAGGGGGCCTTTCATAAACATACAACATATAGCGTTTTCGCAGCGTTCGGGGATTCACCGCGCGATTTCAGCGCAGTTTTAGTAAGGAAAAGATATGGCTTGGACTGAAGATCGGGTAGAGATTCTGACAAAATTGTGGGCGGAAGGTCTATCTGCCAGTCAAATCGCCAAACAATTGGGCGGTGTTACCCGAAATGCTGTTATCGGCAAAGTCCACCGTCTTGGACTATCCGGCCGGGCAAAGCCCTCGCGTCCCAAAAAAGCCACCAATGTCCGCGCGGCATCAACGCGAAAACGGGCCAGTTCGGCGAGTAAGCCTCGAACCCCGCGTTCAGTTTCCAGATCGGCAGCACCTGCAGCGCCGCCGCCGCCGCCGCCTATCGAAGCCAAGCCCTTGCCCAACGGCGAATATGCGACGATCATGACGATCCGGGATCACATGTGTAAGTGGCCTATTGGCGACCCGATAGAATCCGATTTCCGGTTTTGCGGCCGAAAAATCAAACAGGGCGAACCTTATTGCGAAGCTCACTGTAATGTGGCCTATCAGCCAAGCCGCCGCCGCGGCTCCGGGCCCAAAGCCCTGCCGCCGCGCAGGCCAACCCGATACATCACGTAACTCGGTCGACAGATCTATAAGTCAAATGACCTATAAAAAAGGCGCCTCAATGGAGGCGCCTTTTTTGATGGATTAAATGTGGAAACTAAGCCGCGTTTGCGATCTGGGCCTCAAATGCATATCCAGCTGACCGCACTGTCCGGATGGGATCTTTACCGCCGGCTTTTTTCAGCGCTTTGCGAAGCCGCCCGATGTGCACATCAACCGTGCGGGCTTCCACATAAACATCCCGGCCCCAGACGGCGTCCAGGAGCTGTTCGCGGGAAAACACACGGCTCGGATGCCGCATGAAATGATCAAGAAGACGAAATTCGGTCGGGCCCAAATGAACTTCTTTTTCGCCGCGCCGAACTCGGAACGCTTTGGTGTCGATTTCGATATCGCCCTGCCGAATAATATCTTCGAGAATGCCCGGCTGAGTGCGGCGCAAAACAGCGCGAACACGGGCCAAAAGTTCAGGCATGGAATAGGGTTTGGTCACATAATCATCAGCCCCGTAATCAAGACCGGTGATCTTGTCGGTTTCGTCCTCGCGGGCTGTCAGCATGATGATCGGTGTGGTTCTTGTTTCCGACCGGCGCCGCAGGCGGCGACAAACTTCAACGCCCGATAGTTTGGGCATCATCCAGTCCATCAATATGAGATCCGGCGTCCGCTCCGAGGCCTGGAGCAGGGCTTCCTCACCATCATTGGCGACTGTAACGTCATAGCCTTCCTTGGTGAAGTTATATTCAAGCAGTGTGGCGAGAGCGTCCTCGTCCTCAGCAATTAAAACATTGGGTTTCATAATTTCTCCGCGCGCGTTTCGAAGACACATTTGTTCAGGCGCTCTATGATGTTCAAATGTGAACTATTTATGACAGTTTTATGAACCTTTGAGAAGGGGCCGTTTCAACGGGCTCTTTCGGCAATGCGGCAAGCGGAATCAAAATCGTAAATTCTGTCCCGACACCTTCCGCTGTCTCAATAAGCAAGCCGCCGCGGTGGCGCAGGACAATATGTTTGACGATGGCCAGCCCCAGACCTGTACCCTTTTCCTGAGAGCTGCGGTCACCGGCAATGCGGTAAAAACGCTCTGACAGGCGCGGCAAATGTTCGTCTTTAAATCCAGGTCCGCCATCGCGAATCCGAATCTGGGCAAACCCGCTTATGGTTTCTGGCGGTGTTACGACGCGTCTGCGCGCATAATTTTTGGCAAGAGGGGTTTCCGGGAAAGCTTGGTCCGGATCCCAATCGTTGATCAATGTCCCGGTTACCCGGATGGGTTCGCCCGCCCTTGTCATTTTCACGCCGTTATCAATAATATTGAGGGCCAACTGAACAAGCTCGTCCTGCTTCCCTGTTACGAGGAGCTCTTTAGGTCCGTCATATTTGATCTTTATACCGGATTGGCGAGCCATGGGCGCCACGGATTCTTTGGCGGCCAGAAAAGCGAGGTAAAGATCCGCTGTTTGGGTCGGGGCCTTATGCTCCGAGAGCTCAATAGCCCTCAGGGACAGAATGTCTTTGATCAGGCGCTGCATGCGTTCAGCCTGTTGCTGCATAATACCCAAAAATTTTGTGCGCGCTTCTTCGTCGTCCCGGGCATGCCCATTGAGGGTTTCGATATACCCCAGCAGAGAGGCGACGGGTGTTTTAAGCTCGTGAGATGCATTGGCCAAAAAGTCAGCTCTCAGCGCATTGGCCCGTTCCAAATCGGTGACGTCGTAAAAGATGATCACGGCCCGGGATTTTTCGTCTAGAACCGGCTCCGGCCGTAAGATTGACCCCGTTACCCGGATATGGCGTTCAATAGGATCGTGGACTTGATAAACGAAGGGCTCCGGGGTTTCGCCGGAGAGGGCTTGGCGAACCAGATCATTGAGCTGATCATGGTTTGAAACCGAATTAATCGAGCCGCCAACCCGGATATCCGAAAATAGCGTATGGGCCGCCGGATTAATATGGACCATTCGTCCACTCTCATCGACTATGATAATGGCTTCTTGCAAGGAAGCTGCAAGCCGTGTTTCACCTTTAAAAAAAGGAAGTTTCTGATCCGAGTATCGGTCGTCCTTTGCGGGCCGGTCAAAAAAATATCCAATCGCATAGTAAACCAGGACAATGACCGAGGCGATCAGGGTGGCCGTTAACCAGCTTTTGGAGTTTGCGAAAAAGCGGACCAGGCAAATACCAACCAGAAAGGCCGCAATGGGCGCTATTATTCTGGCTCGCAGCATAAAATTAGTTCCCTAACGCTTTGTATTGATCTTTTACAGGCGTTATACTGTATAAGCAATTAGAGTTCCTCTTGAATTGTAAGATCAGACAGTTTTTAAGCCTATTTGGTATTGCGAATGCGACGAATAATTATTGATATTCGATAAATATTCGTTGACTTTCGCTATAAATTGGCTATCGGTTGAGGTTAAGGAGACATAAAATGCGCCTGATTTTGACATCTGTTGCGGCTCTCGCCTTGCTTTCCGGATGCAAATCGCTGGATTTTAAACCCGAGCCAACGCAAATTGTCACAGAAGTTCCTGTAGCACCCGCTCAGGATTGGACTGAATATGCCGCTGATGAATTGCCGGCCATTGATTGGGTTGGAACATTTGATGATGCCTATTTAAGTCAGCTCGTTAACGAAGCCTTGCTGGGCAATACAAACATTCGAGCGGCAGAGGCATTATATGACGCGGCCATAGCGCGGATTAGTATTGCCGAGGCTGATAAACTGCCGCTTGTTAGCGGTAGCGCCCGACTGACCAGACAACAATTTGGTTTTGAACTTTTTGAAAATAATCACGGCGTTCCGGACGGAGCCTTTTCCAATGCCTCATCTAATTTTGGGGTTAATGCCAGTTGGGAGCCGGATCTTTGGGGCCGTATCGGGGATCAAATCCAGTCGAGCGACTTGGACGCTCAGGCTGCTCAGGCCGATTATGCGGGCGCGCGTCTGGCGGTTACATCTCAGGTTTCGCAAACTTGGTTTAATCTTATAGAGGCGCGGCTTTTGCTCGAACTGGCCGAAAGAGATTTGGAAACGCAAGAGCGCGCCCTTCGGTTAACCCAGCGCCGGTTTGAAAGCGGCGTGGCCGGGTCCAGCGATGTGCGGCTTGCCCGCTCGAGCGTGGCGAACTCCGAAGCCGTTAAAGTCAGCCGAAAGCAACAGGTTGCGGCTCTGTCCCGAGGACTGGAAATACTGCTCCGCCGCTACCCGGCTGACGCTATTCAGGCAGCCGCCGATTTACCGCGGCTACCAGCATTGGAGGGGGCAGGGCTTCCGTCGCAAATGTTGACCCGCCGCCCTGACCTTATGGCGGCAGAGCGGCGTTTGGAATCTCAGGGCCTGAGCGTGGATTTGGCGCGTAAGGCGCTTTATCCTCGGATTACTCTGGACGGAGGGACGTCGACGAGCGGCCGCGGGATAATGCAAATATTTGATCTGGATTCGCTGGTGGCCAACCTCGCTTCAGGTTTGACCCAACCCATATTCAACGGCGGGTCAATTAGAGCCAATATACGCCAGCAGGAAGCCTTCTTGCGCCGCGAAGCCGAAAACTATGCCGGGTCTATTCTGGATGCCTATCTGGAAGTGGAAAATGCGTTGGACGCCGAACAAAGATTGGCGGAAAGGGAAGCAGCCCTGCGGACTTCTCTGGAGGAGGCAACTAAAGCCGAAGAGCGGCTTGAGCGGCGTTATGCAGAAGGACTTGCCTCAATTCTGCAATTGCTCGACGCACAAAGTCGGCGTATATCGGCAGAGAGTCAGCTGATCAGCGCACGGACGGAGCGCCTTAATAATCGGGTTCGATTGCATGTTGCCTTAGGCGGCGGCCTGTATGGAGACCCGTCCATAGGTTTGTAAAACCGGACATTTGCCGGGGAAGCCCCCAGAGAGAAAAAATGGCAAAAGAAATTGGAATGAATGCTCCGGGAAACAAAAGGGGACGTTCAAAACAAAGCCTGACTGCATTTGAGCAGGGCGAAACTGAAAACCTGATTTTAAGACGGGTTTTGGTTGTATTGATACCTATTTTAATCGTCTTGGCTTTTGCGCTCGCGACCGTATTTATTGTAAAGTTGTACGACGAAGAAAAACCAAAAGAGCGATCGTTCAACACGCTGTCTGTTCGCGGGCAATACGCAAAACAGGGTGATATCACTCTTAGTGTTGAAACTCAGGGAGAAGCCCGGCCCAGGACGGAAATCGATCTTGTCCCGGAAGTCGGAGGAAAAGTTGTTTATGTGTCTCCGAATTTCATTGAAGGCGGTTTGTTCAAGAAAGGCGAGACTTTGTTTCGCATCGACGATTCTGACTTCCAAGTTGCCGTTATTCGGGCTGAATCCGGTGTTGCGCAGGCTGAGCAGGCGTTAGCACGAGAAGTCGCTGAGGGAGAAATCGCCCGAAAGGATTATGAAGAACTCGGAACCGGCGAACCCACGGCGCTTGCATTGCGGGAACCTCAGAGGCAACAGGCAGAAGCTGCGCTGCAAGCGGCCAATGCGGAGCTACAATCGGCTAAACTTCAGCTTAAGCGGACATATGTAAGAGCACCGTTTAATGGGCGCGTTAGAGTCAAAAATTCAGATATCGGTCAGTTCGTATCCCCGGGGTTTCGATTGGGCCGTATTTTTTCAACGGATATTTTTGAGGTTCGCCTCCCGCTTTCAGATGATGATCTCTCCAAGATGTCTTTACCGATTGCCTATGTGGCTAAGGATAAGAAAAGCGCCCCTCTTGTGAAATTATCCGCGCGGGTTGCCGGGAAGGAACAGATCTGGAACGCCAGAATTATGCGTACAGATAGTACTTTTGATACGCAAACACGTTCCCTGGCCGCTATTGCCGAGGTGTTTGACCCTTATGGTGCGGGTCTCTCTAACAATGGAATGCCGCTCGCGCCCGGCCTTTTTATTTCAGCCAGAATAGAGGGGATAACTTATAAAGATGCGATCATTTTGCCTCGCGACGGCCTAAGGCCAGATGACAAAGTCTACGTATCGACCGAAGATGGCAAAGGCGCTATTCGGGATGTGGTTGTTATCGATTCAAACGAAGAACGAGCAGCTTTGGCATCCGGTATTGAAGCAGGTGAGCTTGTCATTCTTTCTCCCATGGAAAAATCACGGGTTAATATGCGTCTCAAGGTTGTTGATATTAACGATGCGAATAATGTGCTTAGAGAACCACCGCCGCGGTCCAAAAAAACAAAAGACAAAGACTCTGACGACACGGATTCAAAAGAGGAATAAGAGAAAAGCGAAGACAGGTCAGTTATGAAAAACATCATTGCATGGTTTGTTAAAAACCCCGTTGCTTCCAATTTGATGATGATCACCATGATTTTGGCGGGCATCTTTGGATTCTTTTCGCTGGAACGCGAATTCATTCCAAATACGACGATCAACGCCATGAGAGTTGATGTCGCCTGGCCCGGCGCATCGCCGCGTGATGTTGAAGAGCAATTATTGACCCGCATAGAAGATGCTGTCGACGGGCTAGACGGGCTTGACTATATTGAATCTACGGCGAGAGAAGGTAGCGGAAACGTCTTTATTTCGACCAAGTTAAATGTCGATTACGAAAAACTTCTGGATCAGATCAAAGCCCGAGTAGATACCATTCGTAATCTTCCGCCAGACATTTTTCCGCCGGAAGTCAGCCGCGTTGATGCAGAAGTTCCTTACATGTTCATGGCATTACATGGACCTGTGGACCGCCTGACTTTGCAGCGTGAGGCTACGGCTATTCGCTTGAAAATCGCAAAATTGGCTGGATTTCAGCTAACGGATCAAATTTCAAAAATCCCGGAGCAGGTGACTATTGAAATTTCCGAGGATGAATTAAGGCGGTATGATCTAACTTTTAATCAGGTTTCTCGGGCCATATCGGGTTCATCCGTAAACCTGTCGGCGGGTACAGTTGAAACAACAGGCGGTAATGTACAGCTACGGGCCAGATCTTTGGCTAATAATAGAGCTGAATTTGAAAATATAATTATTCGTCAATCCCCGAACGGGGGGACCGTTCGAGTCAAAGACATTGCCAATGTCATCGACCGGTTCGAAACAGATAAATTCGACGCGACATACAAAGGCGAACCTGCCGCAGTTTTTCAGGTTTTATCGCCCGAAGTCCTGAATGTTACAGAGGCGGGCAGGGCTCTTAGAGACTTCGAAAAAGAGATAAATAAAACTTTGCCCGAAGACATGACTTTTTCGATTTGGGCTGACGCCTCAACCATGTTTGACAGCCGCATGGGCCTCATTGGTGGAAACGCGCTTTCCGGTATGGTTCTCGTACTCATTATTCTAATGTTATTCTTAAGGCCTGTCGTTGCGTTATGGGTCACTCTTGGGATTGCCGCAGCCTTTATGGGCGCAATCGCCGTCGCGCCTTATCTGGGCATTACGCTCAATATGGTTTCATTATTTGCGTTTCTTTTAGTCATTGGGATCGTCGTTGATGATGCCATTGTCGTCGGCGAGTCCGCGTATTTTCATGTCGAAAACGGGATGAGCGGCGAAAGGGCCGCCATTGGAGGCGCCAATATGGTCGTCAAGCCGGTCTATTTTGCGGTGATTACAACGATCATGATGTTCGTTCCTTTTATGTTAATCACCGGACCGTTCAGGGCGATTACCGAGCAGATTAGCCTTGTTGTTATCGCGGTCTTGGTTTTCTCATTGATCGAGGCCTTTTTTATTCTGCCGGCACATTTACGTCACTTGAAACGCCGTGAGGAAAATCTTGGACTACTGATGCGTTTGCAAAAGCGAATTGCCGATTCTCTGGTTTCGTTTGCGTCAAATGTGTTTCGTCCGGTCGTCGCCGCCCTTATTAAATTCCGCTATATTACGGTCTCGGTTTTCATTGGCCTGATGATTATGTCGATAGGACTTTTAAAAGCCGGAATTGCGCCTGTTTCTATGCTGCCAGAGGTTGAAGGCGATATGATTTCTTTCCGGGCAAGTTTTCCGGAAGGCACAACATTTGAACGCCGAAACGAAGTACGGAAGCAAGTTGACGAAGGTATTCGGCTGCTAAATGAAAATGGACAAGATGACTTCGGAGTTGATTTTGACCTTATTTCCAATCCCGGAACCGTGACCGCAGGAAGAAATGTGCAAGGTTTTCTCGGACTGTCTGATCCAAATTTGCGACGACATATTTCGACGAAGATGATCGCTGACAAGCTTGAGGAATATGTTGGAACTATTCCAGATGCTTACCGCGTGAGTTACGGCACAACCGAAGGTCCGGGCGGCGGCGGCGGCGGTTTGCATTATGCGGTGGCATCGGCAGATGATGCTGCGCTTGCTGCAGCGTTACTCGAGATCAAAGCGCAAATGGAACAATATCCCGAGGTGCCTATTGCTTGGGACGGACTGGAATCCTCCGCTCAGGAAATTCAGTTTACACTCAAGCCTGATGCGGAAACACTTGGATTGAACTTGTCCGAAGTGACTTTGCAGGTTCGTCAGGCCTTTTTTGGTCTAGAAGTGCAGCGACTGCCGCGAAACGGAGAGAATGTCCGCGTAATGGTGAGATATCCGGAAGCGGCCCGAGAATCTCTGGACAGTCTCAAAAACCTCCAAATTCGAACGGCTTCGGGAGTAGAAGTACCACTTTATTCTGTGGCTGATGTCGGTTTTGCTGAGGGCGTGACGGTTATCCGTCGCCGGGATCGTAAGCGAATCGAGAATACGGGCGCCCGCGTCAGAGGCGGCCCTGAAGTCGTTGAGGAAATTCGAAGAGAGTTGGAAGCAGATTTCTTTCCCGAATGGACGCTTAAACATCCGCGTGTCGAACGGATTATCGTTGGAGATGAACTGATTGAAACCACATTTAGGAACGAACTTGCGCTTTCGTTATTTGTGATTCTCATGATGATGTATGGTTTGCTTGCGATTGCCTTTAAATCCTACGCACAACCCTTGCTCATTATGATCGCTATTCCTTTTGCATTGGTGGGAATGATATTCGGGAACGTTGTTACACAGGTCGAATTCGGCATGATGTCACTCTTTGGCTTTTTCGCCGCTTCAGGTGTGGCCATTAACGACAATCTGGTGCTCATTGATTATGTCAATCGTTTGCGTGCCCAGGGCGTGGGGGCTTATCAGGCCATGCTTGACGCCTGCGTCGCGCGGTTTAGACCCATTCTACTGACATCTGTGACGACATTTATGGGGATCATGCCCATTTTGTTCGAAACATCCACACAGGCTCAGTTTCTAAAACCCATGGTGGTGGCACTGGCTTTTGGTGTCTTGTTCGACTTTTTCCTGACCCTTATGCTTGTGCCTGCCATGTATGGTATTGGCGTGGACATTACGCGCCTCTTCCGGGGTCTTTGGCGCGGTAAACCCCAGCCGCGTTTGGGCTCAACCTACGACCCCGATATTGCCATCGCACTTGAAAATTTCGAGGCTGACGAGATTGCGTCTTCGACTGGAATTTCGCCGGCCCCCGCTGAATAAATAAAAATAGGAGAATTGCATGAAACTCAACACTCTAATCATCCCAAGCCTGCTGGTTCTAACCCTGGCGTCTTGTAAACCCAAATCTTCGGAAACGGGGACTACGGATAAAGCTGCACACTCTGAAGCGACGGTCGAAAAAGTCATGAAGCCCGAACTGGGCTCATTTGGTATTGAGCTGGCCTCAATGGATAAATCGGTTCGGCCTGGTGATAACTTCTTTGAATATGTCAACGGCACCTGGCTCAAGAATACACCTATTCCGGCGGACAAGTCCCGTTATGGGTCTTTTGACAGCCTGCGGGATCGTTCCGATGCCAATGTTAAAACCATTATTGAAGCGGCGTCCGCGAAAAAAGCGGCCAAAGGATCCGAAGAGCAGAAAATCGGAGACTTCTACGCCGCCTTTATGGACACGGATACCATCGAGTCTAAAGGTCTGGGCCCCGTTCAGGGGGATCTAGATAGAATAGCCGCGGCTGAAACTCTGGATGATCTTGGCGACATCATGGGCGACCCTAGGGTGGATACGACGTCCCCGATTGGTGCATGGGTAGAAGTTGACGCGAAAAACCCGGAGGGGCATATCACCTATGTGACCCAATCCGGACTGGGCATGGCCCGGGCTAATTATCTCGACGCTGGTGAGAACTTTGATCGCTACCGTGCCGGTTACGTGGATATGCTTGAAATCATGCTTGGCGAATCCGGAGCTGACAATGCCCGCGACCGCGCCGAAGCGGTTATGGCGTTTGAAACCGCCTTGGCAGAGGTACACTGGGAGCCAAAAAAGCGCCGCCAGATGCATCTGACCTATAATAAAATGAGCCCGGACGAGATGAAGGAATATGCCCCCGGCTTTCCGTGGGATGCCATGTTAAAGGCCACGGGGCTTGCCGGGCAGGATGCATTTGTCATTCGCGAAAATGATGCCATTCAGAATTCCGCCACACTTTTCGGCGGCACGCCGGTCAATGTCTTAAAGGATTATCTGACGGCGCATTTACTGATTGGAAATTCTTCTTTTCTGCCGAAGCGGATCGATGAAGCTTCTTTCGCCTTTTATGGCAAAACGCTTCGCGGGCAGGAAGAACAGCGCGATCGCTGGAAGCGGGCTGTGAGTCAGATTGATGGTTTTATGGGGGAAATGGTCGGCAAGGTTTACGTCGACAAACATTTCCCGCCGGCCTCCAAAGCTCAGATGGGCGATCTGGTGGAAAACCTGCGCGCCGTGTTCAAGGACGGCATTGATAATCTGGAATGGATGGGCGATGCGACCAAGGTTGAGGCGCAGGAAAAACTCCGTAAATTTTATCCAAAAATCGGCTATCCGAAAGATTGGACTGATTATTCCTCATTGCAGGTTGATCGCGACGATCTGATCGGAACGATTAAATCCGCCAATGCCTGGCAGTGGAAGGAGATGATCAACAAGCTGGACGAACCCATTGACAAGGAAGAGTGGGGCATGAACCCGCAAACGGTCAATGCCTATTACCACCCCTTTCGAAACGAGATCGTCTTCCCGGCCGCGATTTTGCAGGCACCGTTCTTTGATCCCAATGCCGACCCGGCGGTTAATTACGGCGGTATCGGCGCGGTGATCGGTCACGAAATGGGCCATGGTTTTGATGACCAGGGCCGCAAAACTGACGGGAATGGCCAGCAGCGAGACTGGTGGACGCCCGAGGATGCGGAAGGCTTTATGGCGCGCGCCGGAGCATTGGCCGCGCAATATAGCGAGTTCGAACCTCTGCCGGGCGAGTTCGTCAACGGCGAACTGTCTCTCGGTGAAAATATCGGAGACTTGACAGGCGTCACCATGGCCTATGCGGCTTATAAGCGCTCATTAGGCGGTAAAGAGGCGCCCATTATAAATGACCTGACCGGTGATCAGCGCTTTTTCCTGGCCTATGCTCAGATATGGAAAGGTCAGTATCGGGACGACGCCATGCGCTCTCAGCTCAAGAATGGACCCCACAGTCCGGTTGAGTACCGCGCTAACGGTATCGTGCGCAATTTCGATGCCTGGTATGAAGCTTTTGATGTGCAGCCCGGTGATGCCATGTATCTTCCGCCGGAAAAGCGGGTCAAAATCTGGTAAGAGAGAAGCCCGCTTTAGCGGGCTTTTTTTTAACGAGATCCGCCGGTTTTGACGGCGTCAAACATAGCCTTGGCGCGGCCGGAAACCGTGTCATCACAATCGGCAATTTGTGTATAGCGGCGGCGGAGTTTGCCCGGGATGTCTTTCAAAGATTTCTCGCCGAACTTTTCGGCGGCGCCGTATAGTTTTGAAATTGCCGCGGCGGCGCCAGCCACCGGCACAAATCCTGAGCATGCAAAATGACCCTCTACAGCATAGGCAGATTTATAACTGTCCATGCCGGCGCCCAGATCGATCAGCCGATAACCCAGCTCCGGGGCATTGTCGATCATATCTTCGAGAAGCTGCGTTCCGGGTGACAGGTTGTGAAAATCAGGACTATAACCAACTATCCAGCTGTGAAAGGTTTCTCCGTCCGTTAGGCCCATATCCATGGCGGCCATTTGATCGCCAAAATAAAGCACATGTAAATCGCACCGCAGACCTGAATCCCGCTCCCAGAGCTCGCGCAGCATGCCTGATGTCCAATCCGCCGAGAGGACATCATACAGACCCGTTTCCGAAAACCTTTCTCGCTTCCAGGCCAAGAGCTGATCAAAAGCCAAGCCGCTTCGCGCTTTATATTCAAAACGACGCGGACCAAACTCTTCCTCTGTGCGGCGAATTCGGCGGCGATTACTTTTCAGACTGCGGCGATAGGATTTTGACCGAGAAGCGCGCCAGCTTTCGACGCCGTCTGACAGATCGATTAGGCACAGGGGGTATTCATCGCGGTGAAACCCGACCATGTCATTTTGTTCGCCGACCATGGATGTATAATGCAAAGCGCCTATATCCGCGCCTTGCAGAAATTCAGTGTGGTTTATACCGGCATTCGCGGCTTCGATGAAGCCGTGATAATCCGTCATGGGCGCGCCAAGGGGCCTTGCAAATCCGCTGCCCTGAAAAGGGAAAAAACAGACAGGCTTTCCTTTGTCATAGGCAATGGCGATGCGGGCATCTTTGCGCAGTTCCCCGACTAATTGCGCGTAATCCGGATGAAAGTATGGGCTGTACAGGGCAGGATTACCCGCCCGGATATTTTGCCAAGCTTCAATTTCAGCGGCTGTCAACTTCGCCGGATGTTTGACGTCAATGTCCAGATCTAATGCCAATGGGCCCACCTGTTTAATTGGTTTGAAAGGGACATAGCAGAATTTGGTTAGTACGGGTTTAATGGGCTCAAATTGATATAAAATAACACTATACATTTTCAGCTGCCGCGCTAATCTGCCCATATGGGAGGACATCATCACCATAATCATGGTCATGATCAGGGAGTTTGCCACGGCAATACTGGTCGAAAACAGCTAGGAATTGCCGCTCTTCTCACGGGATTATTCATGATTGTCGAGATTGCTGGCGGGCTGATTTCAGGCTCTTTGGCTTTGCTCGCCGATGCCGGACATATGTTTACCGATTTCGCCGCACTCTCCATGGCGTGGGGGGCCATTTTATTTGCCGTCCGTCCTGCGACTTCCCGGTTGACTTTTGGCTATGCAAGATTGCCCGTATTGGCCGCTTTTGTGAACGGTCTTGCGCTATTTCTTATTGCGGGTTTTATCATCAAGGAAGCCTTTCACCGTTATGGAACTATAGACGGGCACACAATTTTGGCTGGTACCATGCTTTGGGTCGCGCTGGCCGGACTCGTAGTGAATATTGCCGTTTTCAAAATTCTGCGCAGCGCTGACAGAGATAATTTGAATGTCAGGGGCGCGGTCCTCCATGTTATCGGCGATATGCTCGGATCCATTGCGGCAATTATAGCGGCGTTGGTGATCATGCGAACGGGCTATAAAGCCATCGACCCTATCCTGTCAGTTTTGGTGGCAGTGTTAATTCTGAGAAGTGCGTGGTTTCTGGTTAAAGATGCCGGCCATATTTTACTCGAAGGTGCCCCAAATGCCCTGGATGCAGAGAGTATTCGCGCCGGGCTGAAAGCCGAAATCGCGGGCCTTGCAGAAATAGAAAACATGCATGTATGGTCTTTGGCGGATGGCCGGCCTATGATGACTTTAAAATTATCTGCCGATAGTGGGGCCGACCGAACGAAATTGATTGATGATATTCGGCATCATCTGGCCCATGATTTCGGGGTGGCCGATGTCACCGTGGAGGTAAAATGAGTTTAGGCACTTCAGGCGCGCCGTTTGTCAGCCAGATTCAGGCATTTGTAGACGCTCATAACAGCAATAGTCATGTCGGAAATACGTCAGCTCTCGGAGCCTTGCCCGTCGGGCTTTATACGGACGAGGCCCGGTTTGCCGATGAGCAAAACAAAATCTTTGGCGCCGCACCGGTAATTATCGGACATGTCAGCCAACTGCCGCGCAAAGGGGATCATTTTACTTTTGACCACCTGGGCAAGCCGCTCCTTGTAGTGCGGGGCCCAGACGACAAAATTCGGGTTTTTTATAATATTTGTCGCCACCGCGGTGTGCGTCTGGTCAGCGCTGAAGGCGTCAATCGCAAGCCTTCCTTTGTCTGTCCCTATCACAACTGGACCTATGGTCTGGATGGTCAGCTGAGCCATATTCCCTGCGTGGAGACCTTTGTCGAAGATGACGTGCAGAGCCGTCATTTGAAAGAGGTACCCTCCGGAATCGGCGGCGGCTTTATTTTTGCGTCGCTGGATTCAAATACGCCAATGGATATGGATGACTTTCTCGGCGAGATTGTTGGTGATTTTGACGCCCTGGGAATGCCCGATCAGTATTTTTTCAAACAGACGGTGCGCACAACCAAGTCTAACTGGAAACTCATCGTTGAAGCCTTTCAGGACGGTTATCATGTCGTGCGTCTGCACCGAAACAGTGTCGGCCCGCTGTTTCTGGACAATGTTGCCGATAATATTCGTATTGAGCAGCATATTAGAGCCATGGTGGCGCGAAACGGATTTGGAGATATGTGCGCCAGCCAGCCCAAAGACTGGGACGTACGCAATCAGCTGAGCTTAGCTTACTACATCTATCCCAACACGATTATGGTCATCCATCCGGATTATATCAGTCAGCTCGGCCTATTCCCGGTTTCCCCCGAGGAGACCATTTGCATTCACAGCTGCTTTCTGGACGAAGAGCCAAAGACGGAAAAGGCCCGCGAGCATTTTAACCGGGCATTTGATATGATCGACAAAAATGTGTTTACGGCAGAGGATTTTTTCGTTTGCGAACAGGCTCAAATTGGCATGAAAAGTGGTGTGAATGAAAGCTTCCCCTTATCCGAGTATGAGGTGGGCCTAAAAATGTTCCACGAAATTCTCAATGAACAGATTGGCGGCTGGGCCGCGCTTTAAGCGTTTTGCGCGGAATCACTCAGCCCGTTTTGAACCTCTGAAATAAACTCCATCTGGTCCCGGTTCATGAGGCCTTCAGTTTCGGCCACGCGGGTCATCATGGCGATTAATTCGGTAATTTCTGTTTCCGTAAGATTTCCAATAAGGGCCGGGCTTACGGCTGGGAAAACCGATTGAGCTCTGTTGAGGACACTCGACATGGTTCTTATGCGCTGCAGAAGCGCGGCTGACTGCCCGGGGGTCAGCTGCAATTGGTTTTGTAATTCTTCTCTGATGGACTTGGACTGAGCGCCTGTAAGCTTGCCGGCCGTATCCATACGGCCAACAGCTACAAGCAAGGCCGCCGCCGCCTCAAATGGATCCGTGACCATATTGATATCAGCTATGACCGGATTATTTGTTTTATTCATCTTTCTGGCAATTGAGCCAATCCAAGTCATGATCAGGACAAGGAAAAGGAGAAATAAAAACAGATAGGTCATATGTCTTACGTGCCAAGGCCCATACGGTCTTCAAAGCGCCGAATAAAATTAAGCTGCTCGGTATTTGGAAGGGAGTCCGTCTCAGCCACATTGACCAGCATTGAGGATAGCTGCCGGGCTTCATCGGCATTTACACTTTGTCTTAATATGTCGAGCATGGGAAAGAGGGCGCTGTCGGCTTGTTTTAAATCCGCAGTCAGGCTCCCTAATTGCAAAATATAATCGTCCGCATCTTCGGGCGAGAGCTGCATGTTTTCGGTTAACTGCCGGACTATATTCGCATTTTGTCCATCTGATATTTTGCCAGTGCCGTCCATGCGCGAAATAGCAATCATCAGGACTGTGGCCGCCTCAACAGGACCTTCAACCAGATCTAAATCCCGCTTGCCCGCCTTTTTGCGATAGCGCATTTTGCGCGGCAGATTGCTGAGGGTTTGCGCGGCATCGGCCAGATCCTGCGCGCCTTTGCCGAGCGCGCGTGCATTGGTGTTAAACCGGTTGATTGCAAAAATGATGGCTGCCAGAGTTCCTAATAATCCAAGGATAATGTGCATAACGACTCCCCACTTGTATGCGAATAATAAGACAAAACCAGCTTATGCGAAAGTCATTAAAGTTTTGGATATTATTAGCGACAGCTTCTGGACGGTCCCATATCCACATGAAAATGGTCGGCGTGGTCAGAATTGAAGTCCGGTGAAAGGGTGACGCGGAAAATTTTGCAAGCCTGCCGCCGGGCTTCTCTTAAAAATTTTCGCCGGTCTAGGGATCCATTCCAGTCTCTAAGAACAGAAATCGAGCGGCCGTCATCCAGAACGAATCCGGATATATCGAAAGCATTGGCATAAGAATGTTCACTGGGTTTTGATGTCCCTGCAATAGAACGGCAGGAATAAGCGCCGAAATGTTCAATGGATTTCACGCCTGTGCCCAAATGCATATTGGCGGCCTTATCCATCTCGCGCATCCAGATATACATACCGACGGCCAAAGGGCATTGCATGGTGACATTGCCGGGCTTTAGGCGCGCCGCTTCGCTCTGGTCGATTTCGCGGGCAATGTCCCAGCCGCAGACTCCTTCCGGCCTGTGCCGGTTCGCCTCCCGTGTCTTGTAGTCCGGGACACTGTTGATCATCTGCGCGCAGCTGGAGGAGGGGGAGAGGGCCAATCTCGTGAGCTGGATATCTGTGGCAAAGCCTGTTGGCGCCGCGATATCAAGACTACGCCAGGGCAGATGCTGGCGAGGCACATATCGATCTGTGAGCACGAAAACAACCAGCAGGAGGCCAGCAAAGGTAAGCCAATAATAGGGAGCCCGGCGAACACTGCGTTTGAACTTGTAGAGGGCCCGCCTGATCACTGAATTATCCGCTCATTTATTTGACGATGCAGATAACCTGGGCGATCCGCCGGTCCCGTCGGTAGGAATCTGCATGTTTATCAAACCGCTCAGTAAATATGGGTTCGGACGGTAATTCTATGCCCGCTGGGATAAGGCTTTTCAGGGTTCGGGGCGCAACAGAATATATGCGTCCACGCCGCGGGCTTTCGGCGGCTACAACGCCAATGACTTCACCGTCATTGTCCAGAACGGGCGCGCCGGACAGTCCGCCCAAAGAGCCGGAAAGTCCTTTTGTCCGCCCCACTTCGGACCATGCCAAAATAGGTTCACTGGTTCGGTATCTGCCGCGAATTATCAGCTTGTGACGCCCCAATAGCGCTCCAACGGCTTCGCCGGGACGTCCCTGCGGAAATCCAAAGAAAAAGCCGTATTCGCCCACTCTGCGCTGACTTTCAAAATCTGTTGGCAAGGGACGACGTTTCCATTTTGACCGTAGGACAGCTGTGTCACTATTGGGGGATAGTTCTACATCCATGATCATGCCTTTTGACAGGCCAAGCCGCAAACCGACCTGATTGCAGCTATCCACCACATGCCGCGCCGTCATCCAGGTGCCAGAATTATCGACCGCAAAGGCGGTTCCGACGCCTGATTCCGGCGCCGGCAGATCAACGAGGACTTTCTGGTCCCGCGGGCTTTCGCCCGGTAGAAGCTCGCCGAGCTGCGGCGGCGGCGGCGGGCTGGGGATATCATTTTGGGATGCCCGATTTGCATTCAGATATATCAGGGCAACGATAATTCCGTAAATCAGCCAGTCAGGAATACGCCAGCGCATTATAGTTGATAAAAAGTCTGTTGCAGTAGAGAAGACGCCAGAGCGATAGACCCGGCGATTTTGAATGCCGCCAACACCAGGGCCGGCGCAATCTCGTTATTTTCGATGCGCTCCGGCATGCCTTTAAAGACAAAGTCTGTCACGCGGAACAAAAAGAGCTGGAGAAACAAACTAATCGTCCCCCAGATCAATATATCCAGAACCCCCAGATTAACGGATAATACGGCCGCCAGAGGCAAAATTAAACCAATCACCAGAGCGCTGAAGGTAATGGCCGCCGCCATATTGCCTTCCTGAACAAGTTCCAATTCTTTGTGAGGAGTAAGTTTCACATAGATAATAATACCCAGAATATAGATGGCCGTTAAAACACCCAGATGCAGGATGAGTATTGGGAAGCCTTCGGCTAAGGTTTGTAGGTAATTATTCATGCGATTTCGAGGCCTGAGTTTTGCCGGACCTTATAAAGAATTTTGCGATTTGGCCAAGCGCCGTTTTTCGCTGGCCCGCATTTTTTCGCTTTCCGACTTAAGCTGACCGCAGGCGGCGAGAATATCCCGTCCGCGAGGTGTGCGAATGGGAGCCGCATAACCGGCGCGGTTGATGATATCGCCAAATTGCTCAATGGTTTCCCAGTCCGAACATTCAAAATTCGAACCGGGCCAAGGGTTAAACGGAATCAGGTTGACCTTGGCGGGCACGCCTTTCAGCAGCTTGATGAGCTCTCTAGCATGGCGCGGGCTGTCATTGACGCCCTTGAGCATAACATATTCAAACGTAATTCGCCGGGCATTAGAAAGGCCCGGATAGTTTCGGCAGGCTTCCATGAGGTCTTTGAGCGGGTACTTTCTATTGATGGGCATGATTTTTTCGCGAAGCTCATCATTGGCCGCATGCAGGGAGATAGCGAGCATAGCATTGGTGCGCGTGCCAAGCGGGACAATTTCCGGGACTACGCCTGATGTGGACACCGTCACGCGCCTGCGGCCTATAGCCATGCCTGTGTCATCGGCCATGGTGTCGATAGCGTCCGCCACATTATCCGTATTATAAAGCGGCTCGCCCATGCCCATGAAGACTATATTAGAGAGCTTGCGATTTTCCTGTGTTGTGGGCCATTCACCCAGATCATCCCGCGCCATCATGACCTGCAGGACAATCTCCTGTGCTGTCAGGTTACGGACCAGTTTCTGGGTGCCCGTATGGCAAAATTTGCATGTCAGCGTACATCCGACCTGCGAGGAGACACATAAAGCGCCGGTCCGCGAGACATCCGGGATAAAGACACTTTCCACTTCAATGCCGGGCGACATGCGCACGAGATATTTCCGTGTGCCGTCGACACTGACTTGTTTTTCAACAATCTCTGGACGGTCTAGAGAAAAATGTTCGGCCAGCTTTGCCTTAAGCGGCTTGGCCACATTGGTCATATCGTTAAAATCCGTCACGCCGAAATTATAGATCCACTGAAACAACTGACTGGTGCGCATGTTGAGCTTTTTGGGCTCAATGCCAATATCCTCCAGACGGGCCTTTATTTGAGCGCGCGACAGGCCTGGAAGGCGAATTTTCTCGCCAGCTTTTTTTTCAGGGGACTTATCGATCAGAACCGAACTCATGCGCGGCCCTTATCACGGGGTCGGCGCATTGCCAACTCGGGTAAACGGCCTATTGGCAGGCGGACGAAGCTTTATCGAGGGCCGCTGAAATCCCTCGCAATGAGAATGTGTAGTTCACATTTGTGCCGCGGGAGGAAACAGCTGCGACTTTCATTGTGCTTCCGGCCCGCATCTGGTTGACTAGATTTCGTTCGTCAGAATATTCGGCAATGAACCCTTCATTAAGCGAGACATACATATCAAATTTTTGACCGCCAATGCTGACAGTTGGCGGACGTTCTTTTCTCAAATTGAAATCGGCCATGAAGCTGGGCTGCTCAGTCGCTGCGCCGGATTTCCAATTTGCGACCAGGAAATGAATATCACCGTGGCGTACATTGGAAGGCGATTTGGTTTTGGCGCTTGAGTAAATATAGCAAGTTTTTTGAGATCCCTGATACCGGGAATAGACACTCCAATCGCCAAAGCTGCCCTGTAGGGTTGGATCAGCCTGAACCGATGCGGGCAGGGCCAATGTAATCAGAAGAGCGGAAAGAGTGAGACGACGCATTTTCGACCTGCTTAAAAGAGACTTGCGCTTATAGCGCCAAAATAGGCTTAATGTGCGGTTAATTTTCAGAAAAATCGCAGCGAATTGTTCCATTACCCCAGGAGAATCTAAGAGGATTACTATTTGGCGCGAAATTTGCAACTCATATTCCCTTATCAGGCTAGTGAGCCAAATGGAGACAATTATGCCGGCGCAAAATCCGATCATACTGGGCCAAACATCGCCTAAACGGGATGAACAGCCGGTCGATTCTGCAGTAGAGCGGCGTGCCCGTAACCGCGCGACAACTTATAAGCACGCCAAAATTCGCTTCAATGATGACAAATCCGTCTATGATGCGGTCATGCGCAATGTCACAGCTTATGGCGCGACTTTAACTGTGGCTTTGACTGAACAGCTACCAGATAACTTCAATCTGCATATGGTGCGGGATGATTTGACGGTTTCGTGCCGGGTCATATGGCGCCGTTCTGATTGTATTGGTGTTGCCTTTTAACGTTCTGAACAAATAGGACAATTGGGATCTTTTGCCAGCTGAACGGTTCGGCTTTCGGCGCTCAACCCGTCTAAAATCCATAACCGTCCTGCGAGAGTCTTTCCGGCACCCGTGATCTGTTTAACTGCTTCCAAAGCCATCATGGACCCAATAATGCCGGCCAGCGCGCCGACAACGCCCACCTCAGAGCAAGTTTCGGCTTGCGGCGGAATGGCCGGAACCAGACATTGATAGCAGGGCTGTTCATTGTCGCTATTATACAGAGCAACTTGTCCATCGAACCTGCCAATTGCGCCGGAAACGAGCGGTATGCCGAGCTCCCGGGAAACCCGGTTGATGACAAAACGGGTCTCGAAACTGTCGGTACCGTCAATAATGATATCATGCTTGGACAGCAGCTCTCGGGCATTGTCTGCGTCTAGTCGTACATTTTCAAATTTCACTCTTATATCCGGGTTTAGATCATCGAGCGTATCGGCCATGACTCTGGCTTTGGGCATACCGATATCCGTATGAACGAATTGAACCTGTCTCTGAAGATTTGACGCCTCGATTTTGTCGTCATCAATCAATGTAATCTGTCCGACGCCGGCCGCCGCCAGATAAAGTCCAGCAGGCCCGCCCAGACCTCCGGCGCCAACAATAACCGCGCTGGAAGACAGCAAAGCCTGTTGTCCAGGTCCGCCAATTTCCTTGAGGACCAGATGGCGGGCATATCGTTTTAAAGCGTCGGGTGTCATGGCTGATTCAATCCATAATGTATGGATTATAAAACTTCAAATACGCCTTTTGTGTTAATGAGTGTAAATCGTTTTATTTGTATTTGATTTACCGGTCTTAAGCGAATTTAACCACAATTCTTCATTTGGCATTTGTTATAGTTTCCAGCCCGTAAATTTTTACCG
>CAYQNQ010000001.1:10619-33372 GCA_964418815.1 uncultured Hellea sp. | reverse complement strand
ACCACAATTCTTCATTTGGCATTTGTTATAGTTTCCAGCCCGTAAATTTTTACCGACCTTTACTTAATATCGGGTAACAGGTGTAAACGAAAAACTAAGATAAACCTTTGAATTAATTCAATATTTACCATTAACTTAAGCGAGTATTTATACGTTTCATATATATGAATCCCATAAGAAATAATTGGGTGAATGTCATGGATGTGAAATCCTTAACAGCTTTGCGCGGAAATTTGTCGGCTATTGGCCAAGCAAAAAATCGCCGTTCCAAACGGAGAACGAATTTCACATTCGGGTTGCTGATTGTGGTCTGGGCCATGATCTTATCCAGCCTCCTCACGGTGTTCAAAACAGTATCGGCGCTGCGCCGGCTTTGTTTGGCTTTTCTTTCTGCTTTATTTTTCATCCAAGGCACTGCTGCCGCAGATCCATTCGTCTGTGACGGCGATATTTTCCAAGTGCAAAGTGGTCAGCTTCGCGTTTTCGATCCGTTATCGTCCAGCTATGTGGACGTCGGTAGCCCTCAGGGTGGATATAACGCGACGGGGTTCAATATTCTGGATAATTTTGCCTATGGATCAAGGGGCAATAATGTCATTCGAATTCACAGTGACGGCTCCATCGAAAATGTTTTCAATGTTGGATTCAGCTCTTTCTCGGGAGACGTTGATGACAATAACACGCTTTGGCTTCGCCGAACCAGCACACGATATATCGGTATTGATTTGGCCACAGGCGCTCAAACTGTTTTAGATTTGAATGGTAACTTTCAAAATGTTGCGGATGTCGCATATTACGAAGATGCCAGTGGCAATGGTTATTTGATCGGCTACGGAGCCGCCCGCTCGGGTATAATCGAATTACCCAGCGGAAACGCAAGAAGGGTCAATGTTGCCGGTATTCCAACCGGGTCTTTCGGGGCGACCTGGACCGATGCTAATGGTCGTTTGTTCACCTTCCACAATAATACGGGCCAGATTTTTGAGATTTTTGATCCGTTGGGTCCAAACCCATCAGGCGTACTTGTCGCCCAGGGGGATCCCAGTGGAAATAATGACGGGTTTTCTTGTAACCAGGCACCGTTTAGCAACTTGCCGCCATTGGCCTTTGATGACGACTTTATGACGCCGCTGGATACGCCAGTCTCTCAAAATGTACTGGTGGACAATGGCAACGGACCTGACGAAGACCCCGAAAACGGGGTTTTAACCGTCAATACCACGCCGGTCACGGGACCTAGTAACGGGACCGTTGTCCTGAATGCGGACGGGACTTTTACCTATACGCCCAATAGCGGATATTTCGGTACGGACACATTTGTATATCAAATCACTGACCCATCAGGCCTACCGGCGACCGCAACCGTCACTATCACGATCAAAAAACCGGAGCTGAAGATCGTCAAAACAGCCAGCCCGACAACGGACCTTAAAGCCGGGGATACGGTCACCTATACCTATGAAGTCGAGAATTCGGGCAATGTTGATATCAATAATGCGTCCGTTTCGGATGTTCACAATGGCTCCGGTAGCCTGTCAAATATCACGCCAACCTCCGTGAATTTGGCTGCGGGCGCATCTCAAACATTTACGGCGACCTATGAGGTTACGCAGGCCGATGTGGATGCCGGTGCTGTCGTCACCAATACCGCTACGGCTACGGGTAATCCTGATTCAGGCACACTGGTTGATCCCGCTGATGATGCAGAGTTTGAGGTCCTTCAAACTTTTGAAATAAAGATCGACAAACCGGCGCCCACACTCACAACTGACGCCGATGGAAATGCAGAAGCGTCTGCAGGTGATACAATGACCTATGTCATTACCGCCACCAATTCAGGAACGGCCACTTTAACAGATGTGGTTGTAGAAGATCTGATGCTTTCGCCAACAACAGAGACCTGCGCAACATTAGCTCCGGGTTCGGACTGTGTTCTCACGGGAACTTATATCGTGACAGAAGCAGACGTTGCGGCAGGACAAATCGTCAACGAGGCATCGGCTGCTAGCGATCAAACCAAGCCTGTATTGGATGACGAAACCACACCTTTAAACACACCGGAGCTTTCACTGGATAAGCCTGCACCAGTTTTGACGACGGATGCAGATGGTAACGGCGAAATTTCAGAGGGCGACACGCTGACCTATACGATTACGGCCACTAATTCTGGTACGGCTGCTTTGACACTTGTTGAGATTGAAGATCTCCTGATTACGCCAAGCACAGCCAATTGTGCTTTCGTTCCCGCTGGCGACACCTGTGTTTTGACAGGAACTTATGTTGTGACCGCCGCGGATGTTGCCAATGGCGAGATTGTAAATAAGGCGACCGCAGACAGCGCGCGTTCAGATGCCGTTTCGGATGACGAGACAACGCCGATCAATTCACCTGAAATGAAGATCGAAAAACCGGCACCTGTACTGACAACCGATGCTGACAGTAACGGCGAAATTTCCGAAGGTGACACGCTTACTTATACGGTCACCGTGACCAATTCCGGCACTATGACACTAACGGATGTGACCGTGGTCGATCCGCTCATCATGCCGACAACAACGACATGTACAAGTGTTGTGCCCGGCGCGACTTGCGTTTTAACCGGAACCTATGTTGTCACAGCGGCTGACGTTTCGGCTGGCATGATCGATAACTCTGCCAAAGCGGGCAGTGACCAGACGGATTCGATGACTGATGATGAATCTACCCCCATAAACCAGCCTGCCATGAAGTTTGGTAAATCCGCGCCTGTTTTAACAACCGATGCCGACGGTAACGGAGAAATTTCAGAAGGCGATACGCTGACCTATACGGTGACGGCTTCCAATGCGGGTACTGCTGTGCTGTCGAATGTGGTAGTAACAGACAGCCTTATTTCGCCAAGTACGATTACGTGTCCGACCGTTGCGCCAAGCGCGACCTGTGTTTTGACGGGGACTTACGTGGTCACGGCTGCAGATGTTGCCGCCGGTCAAATCGATAACAAAGCCAAAGGCGAGAGTGACCAGACCCCTCAGGAAACGGATAAACATACGCAGCCTCTGAATATGCCAGAGATAACTCTGACAAAACCGGCGCCGACTTTAACGGCGGATGCTGATGGAAACGGCGAAATATCCGAAGGGGATACGCTGACTTATGTTGTGACCGCGAATAATTCCGGGACAATGATATTGTCAAATGTTGTCGTCGAAGACCTATTGCTAATGCCGACAACACAGACCTGCAACACATTAGCTGTAGGCGCGGATTGTGTTCTGACGGGGACCTATGTTGTGACTGCCGCAGATGTGACGGCTGGCAAAATCGATAATAGCGCCACGGCAAACTCCAATCAGACCGACGAAGAGACAGCTGACAATACGCAACCTCTGAATATGCCGGAAATGGAAATCGACAAGCCTGCGCCCGTCCTTTCCGCAGATGCTGATGGCAACGGCGAGATTTCAGAAGGCGACACGCTGACATATACGATCACGGCGACAAATAACGGAACCGCCGCGCTGACCAATATGGTCATTACCGATAATCTGATTATGCCAAATACAATCAGCTGTCCTCTGGTTGCGCCGAACGCGACCTGTGTTCTGACAGGGACCTATGTTGTGACGGCGGCTGATGTAACGGCCGGTCAAATCCTCAATGAAGCCAAGGGTAATAGTGACCAGACGGATGAGGAAATGGACGACGAAGCCACGCCGATTAACATGCCGGAAATGAAAATCGATAAGCCGGCACCGGCCCTCTCTATAGACGCGGATGGTAATGGCGAAATTTCAGCAGGCGACACGCTGACCTATACGATTACAGCCACCAATTCCGGTACGGCTGCCCTGACCAACATGGTCGTGACAGATAATCTGATTATGCCCAATACGATTACCTGCCCGTCGGTGGCGCCCAATGCGACCTGCGTGCTGACAGGAAGTTATGTGGTCACTGCCGCTGACGTTGCTGCCGGTCAGATCATGAACAAAGCCGAAGGTAATAGTGACCAGACCGATGAGGTTATGGATGATGAAACGACGCCGATTAACATGCCGGCAATGGACATCGATAAACCGGCGCCGGTCCTAAGCACAGATGCCGACGGAAACGGCGAAATCTCCGAAGGCGACACGCTGACTTACACCATCACAGCGACCAATATGGGGACGGCCGCTTTGACAAATATGACCGTGACAGACTCTCTGATCACGCCGAACACAACGACTTGTTCGCTCGTCGCCCCAAATGCAACCTGCGTCCTTACAGGGACCTATGTTGTGACGGCGACCGATGTCACCAATGGCCAAATATTCAACGAAGCAACGGGTGACAGTGATCAGACGGACG
Organism: uncultured Hellea sp.; assembly: GCA_964418815.1. Taxonomy (GTDB): domain Bacteria; phylum Pseudomonadota; class Alphaproteobacteria; order Caulobacterales; family Maricaulaceae; genus JACOMS01. The sequence continues at coordinate 29,040 of CAYQNQ010000001.1, read as the reverse complement.
AGTTTATGGACGACGAAACCACGCCGATTAATAACCCGGATATGAGTCTGGATAAACCGGCGCCGGTTCTGACGACTGATGCCGATAGCAACGGCGAAATTTCCGAAGGCGATACGCTCACCTATACGATTACGGCCACCAATACAGGCACAGCTGCTCTTTCTAATCTGGTTATAACGGATAGCCTGATTACGCCAAATACGGTGACTTGCGGGCTTGTCGCTGCAGGCGATACCTGCGTCCTTACAGGGACCTATGTTGTGACAGCAGCTGACGTAGCCAATGGTTCGATTGACAATAATGCCTCGGCCAATAGTGATCAGACAAACCCGGTACCTGCAGACGAGAAAACGCCTCTGAACCAACCGGCAATGGAAGTTGATAAGCCCGCGCCGGTTCTCTCCACAGATGCGGACGGCAACGGCGAGATCTCTGAAGGCGACACACTGACTTACACCATCACAGCGACCAATACGGGCACGGCGGCCCTATCGAATATGGTCGTGACAGATAACCTGATTACGCCGAACACGACCACGTGCGGACTGGTTGCGCCAAACGCAAGCTGCGTTTTGACGGGGACCTATATCGTCACGGCGTCAGACATTGCGGCGGGACAAATTATCAATAACGCTTCGGCGGATACAGACCAAACCGGCCCTGAAACCGATGGCGAGACAACTCCGCTTAATCAACCGGCTATGGAAATCGACAAACCTGCGCCGAGCAATGCTGATGAAGACGGCGACGGATTTGTTTCCGCCGGCGATACGCTGACTTATACAATTACGATGACAAACACCGGTACAGCTGCGCTGTCCAATGTTGTTGTGACCGACAATCTGATTGCGCCGAGCTCGCAAACCTGCGCGCTGGTTGCGCCGGGCGCCACCTGCGTCCTGACAGGGACCTATAGCGTCACGCAGAACGACGTCGATAGCGCCGTCATTAACAACAGCGCCTCTGCCAATAGTGACCAGACGGATCCGGAGGACGATGACAATACGGTCAATATATCGCCAATGCCGGAGCTTGGACTGGCAAAAGTTTCCGTGGAAACCGATTTCGACATGGTCGGCGATACCGTCAACTACACATATGACGTTCTAAACTCGGGTAATGTCACCATTTCGAACCTCAGCGTGAGCGATGATAAAATCGCAAGCATCTCATGTCCGGTGACCACTCTTGCGCCCGGCGTGATGACGACCTGTACAGGCGTCTACACCATCACACAGGCAGATCTCGACGCTGGTTTTGTGACCAATAATGCATCGGCCACAGGTATGCCGGCCGGCGGAACGCTGACGGATCCGACGGATACCGAGACTGTTTTGGGGACTCAGGATCCGGCTCTTGAAATCGTCAAGACGGCTCTGGATACGGATTTCGCAGTCGTAGGCGATATGCTCGATTACGAATATGAGGTCACCAATACGGGTAACACGACGATTACAAATGCCATCACGGTTTCGGACGACAAGATTCCGGCTGTAACCTGTCCGGCGCTTCCGGCAGGCGGTCTTTCGCCAAATGCGACCATCACCTGTACGGGCACCTATACAGTGACGCAGGCAGATCTGGATGCCGGTTCTGTCACAAACGTCGCCGACGCGACGGACGGTAATGTGACGTCGCCAACGGATACGGCGATGGTTAGCGGCACACAATCACCAGAAATGACCCTGGAAAAAGCTGCCGTTGAAACAAGCTACGCCGCTGTCGGTGATGTTGTGAATTATGAATTCACTGTCGAAAACACAGGCAATGTCTTGATCGCCAATCTGGTCGTCACTGATAATCTGATCAGCACGGTCGCCTGTCCCGTGACGTCTGTCGGCAATGGCGATGCGAACCTTGATCCGGCTGAAGTGGTTGTCTGTACGGCCAGCTACACGGTCACCCAGGCCGATCTGGACAATGGCTCTGTCACCAATTTAGCTTCTGCGACTGGAACACCGTCCGGCGGCACGCTAACCGATCCAACAGATGATGAAACCGTCAATGCTGAACAGCTGCCGGAATTGAGCCTGACCAAGACAGCTTTGGATACAAGCTATGCGGCTGTTGGCGATACGATCGATTACGAATATGAAGTCGAAAATACCGGTAATGTATATATCTCAAATCTGGTTGTTACGGATGACAAAATTTCGTCAATCAGCTGTGATGTTCCGGCTATTGGCAATAATGATGCTAATCTCGATCCGGGCGAAACCGTTATCTGTACGGGCACCTATACGGTAACGCAGGCCGATATCGACGCTGGTGACGTGGTCAACAACGCCGAAGCTGATGGAGACCCGTCCGGCGGAACCCTTGACCCGGCAACAGATGACGAGACCGTTCCTGCCAATCAAAATCCGTCCATGGATATGGTGAAGACTGTCACCGACGAGCAGTTCATGCTGCCGGGGGACATCTCGACCTATGAATTTATCGTCACGAATAACGGCAATACCACAATTACAGATCCGATTACGGTCACCGATAACCGAATTCCAAATGTGACCTGTCCGGCTTTGCCGGCAGGTGGTTTGGCTCCCGGCGATTTCATCACCTGTACGGGTCAGTACACCGTCACACAGGTAGATCTGGATATTGGAACAGTGACGAATATCGCGTCGGCTTCTGACGGAAACGTCACCTCACCGACAGACTCAGCGACGATTCCCGCCGACCAGGATCCGGCGCTGACTTTAGCCAAGACAGCTTTGTTTAGCGACTTCACGGCCGCAGGCGAAGTGGTGGATTATGAATTCACCGTGACCAATTCCGGTAATATCACTGTCACGCAGGACGTGGAAATCATTGATACCCTTATCGGGACTATAATTTGTCATACAGGTAATTTCGTTCCGGGCGAGGTCGCGACTTGTACGGCCCAATATACAGTCACCCAAGCGGACGTAGATAACGGGTCCATATTTAACGAAGCCTATGCGTCTGCAGGACCTCTTGTTTCGCCGCCGGATGATGCCACCGTCACAGGTTCTCAGGACCCCATGCTCACATTTGACAAGCGGGCGACCAGCACGTCATTCACAATGACCGGCGATGTTCTGACATATGAGTTTGATGTGGAAAACACAGGCAATGTCACATTGTCCAATATCTCTATTTCCGACAGCATCACCGCAGTTGCGTGTCCGCAAACCACTCTGGTTCCGGCCGAGAGCATGGTCTGTACGGCCAGCTACACGGTCACGCAGGCGGATGTGGATGCGGGCGAAGTTCTGAATACGGCTGATGTGAGCGCCAATCCGCCAAACGGCCCGGCTTTGACCGATACGGATGACGAGACTGTGGACAGTTCGGCAACGCCGTCTCTGACATTTGAGAAAACCGCTCTGGATACATCCTATGCCAATGTCGGCGATCTGCTCGGCTATGAATTCCTGATAGAAAACACAGGAACAATCACCCTGTCAAACATAGCGGTCTCTGACAATTTGACCGGTGTGAGCTGTCCTCTAACGACGCTGGCACCGGCCCAAACGATGACTTGTACGGCCCAATACGCGGTAACGCAGGCCGACATTGATTCTGGTTCCGTGACAAATACGGCTTCTGTCTCGACGGAGCTGCCTGACGGTTCGGCCGGGCCTGGCGATACGGATAATGCGGTTGTCGATAGTAATCCTATGCCGGTTCTTGAACTGGACAAGGCTTCGGTTGATACAAGCTACGCGGCTGTCGGCGATGTTCTCGACTATACCTATCTTGTCGAGAACACAGGTAATGTCACCATCAATAATATCGTGGTTTCGGATAATCTCATTCCGTCTCTAAGCTGTCCGGCAACAACGCTGGTTCCGGGCGCAAATATGACCTGTGCGGGCCAGTATACAGTCACTCAGGCTGATATTGACGCCGGTGCTGTTACCAATGTGGCGGATGCTAATGGTATGCCGACCCAGGGCACACTTCTGCCGCCCACTGACACTGTTACAATCGACGGTGAGCAATTGCCTGAACTGGACATGGATAAGATCGCCACGACATCAGACTTTGATATGGTCGGCGATATTCTGACTTATGATTATGTCGTGACGAATACGGGGAATATCACGCTGACCAATGCAATCTCTGTTTCGGACAACAAGATCCCGACAATTAATTGCCCGGCTCTACCAGCCGGCGGTCTTGTTCCAGGCGCCTCGATCACCTGTACGGGTCAGTATGTAGTAACGCAGGCTGACATCGACGCCGGGCAGGTGGTTAATGTGGCCTCCGCGACTGACGGCACAACAAGCTCGCCAACGGACACAGAAACCGTGGATGCGGACCAGGCACCTGCGCTTCAAATCATCAAGACGTCGCTGGATCCGACATTTACATCTGTTGGTGACCAGATTGACTATGAATATGAAGTCATCAATTCGGGCAACACAACAATTATCAATCCCATCACGGTCTCTGATGACAAAATTTCCAATGTGAGCTGCGCGGCTTTACCAAGCGGCGGACTGGTACCTACGGCCTCCATAATTTGCACGGGGACTTACACGGTCACCCAGTCTGATATTGATGCGGGCGACGTCATCAACATCGCTTCTGCGAGCGATGGCAATGTGACATCTCCGAATGACACAGAAACCGTTCCGGCGACGCAGTCGCCAGAGATGGAAATGATGAAAGACGCGGTGACGGTGAACTTCATGTTCCCGGGCGATATCACCACATATGAATATACGGTTGTGAATACCGGAAATGTGACCATTACGGCCCCGATTACGGTGACTGATAATCTTATCCCCAATGTGACTTGTCCGGCTCTGCCGGCGGGCGGTCTTGCGCCGAATGCGTCAATTGTCTGTACAGGCCAATATGCGGCTTCGCAGGCGGATCTGGATCTGGGTTCGGTGACTAACCTTGCCTCTGCGACAGACGGTTCAACGACAACACCGCCGACATCGGAAACTATTCCGGCCGAGGCTCAGCCCGCCCTGATTATCCGCAAGGCGTCGATGGATACGAGTTATGCATCTGCCGGGGATATTTTGACCTATACTTATGAGATTGAAAATAACGGTAATGTGACTCTGACAGGGGATACATCCGTCGTCGATAACAAGATCGGGACCTTTGTCTGCTATTCTGGAAATCTGACTCCGGGCGCAGTTGAAACCTGTACGGCGACCTATACGGTTACGCAGGCGGATATCGATAATGGCAGCGTTACAAATGACGCTTACGCGTCTAACCCGCGAACATCTTCACCGCCTGATAGCGTGACGATTGACGCGGCTCAGCAGCCAGAGCTTGATATTTTGAAAACCGCTCTAACGGCAGACTTCACCAATGTCGGTGATGTTCTGGATTATGAATATGAAGTCACCAATACGGGTAACACGACGATTGTCCTGCCGATTTCAGTCGACGATGACCAAATACCGGTTGTCAATTGTCCAGCCCTGCCGACAGGCGGGCTGGTTCCCGGTGGCTCAATCACCTGTACGGCCAGCTATACGGTCACCCAGGCGGATATTAATGCCGGTAGCGTTACCAATATTGCGTCGGCAACGGACGGCGTAACAACGTCGCCAAATGTCGACGAAACAGTTGACGCGGTTCAAATGCCGTCACTGGGTATGGACAAAATCGCGACAAGCTCCGACTTCACTAATGTCGGTGATATTCTGACCTATGATTATGTTGTGACCAATACGGGTAACACGACCATTACCAATGCGGTTTCAGTTTCAGATGATAAAATCCCGACTGTCACTTGCCCGGCGCTTCCAGCCGGCGGCTTGATACCGGGCGCCTCTATCACCTGTACGGGCAGCTATTCTGTTACTCAGGCGGATCTGGATGCCGGTAGCGTCGCCAATATCGCGTCTGCCACTGATGGTAATGTTACCTCTCCAACAGATACGGCCAATATTGGCGCTAATCAACAACCGTCACTCTCAATCGATAAATCCACGTCTTCGACGGATTTCACGATGGCTGGGGATGTTATTTCGTATAGTTATGTTGTGAGCAATACGGGTAATGTTACGATTGTTGACGCGATTTCTGTTGCTGACGACAAGATATCGAGTGTTTCTTGTCCGGCTTTGCCTGCGGGTGGTTTGGTTCCGGGCGCGTCGATCACCTGTACGGCTGATTATACGATGACCCAGGGGGATGTTGACGCGGGTAGCGTGACCAATATTGCGTCTGCGACGGACGGTAATACGGTATCTCCGACGGATACGGTTACGGTGAGCGGTACGCAGACGCCGGCTATGTCTTTGGTAAAATCGGCTGTGACGGAGAGCTTCTCTATGCCGGGTGACATTGTCTCTTATGAGTATGTTGTGACCAATACGGGTAATGTGACGATTATTGACCCTGTTACGGTGTCTGATGACAAGATTAGCAATGTGACCTGTCCGGCCCTGCCGGCTGGGGGTCTGGCGCCGAGTGCGTCTGTGACATGTACGGCGGATTACGCCGCCACACAGGCGGATATTGACGCTGGTAGCGTGACTAATGTTGCGGGCGCCGCTGCGGGCGGATTGTCTTCGCCGGAGGCGACGGAGACTGTTGAGGCGACGGTTGAGCCAAGACTGGCGATTACCAAAGAGGCGACGGATATGGTTCAGGCCTTTGGTCCGCTTTATGATGTGACTTACGCTATTAATGTTGAGAATACGGGGAATGTAACCTTGAGCGATTTCCAGGTCTCTGATGATCTGGTTGCGGCTCTGGCGCCGTCGACAATGTTTAATACGCCGGTTGTCACTGTATCTAATATTACGGGCGCTTCTGCCAATACAGCCTATGACGGGGCGTCTGATGTTGACCTTCTGTCCGGGACGCCTGTCCTGAATGTGGGCGATAGCGGCGTGATTACGATTACGGTGCGTGTGGATACGACAGCGGGCGCCCCGGCGCAGCCTAATACGGCCACGTCTTCTGCGTCCGAGATTACAGGGTCTGTCCCGTCTAACCCGGCGATTATCGAGCCGGAAGATACGGATGGTGACGGTGTGCCTGATAATCTGGAGAGCAGCACGGAAGACCGCGACGGCGACGGCATTGCGGATAGTGAAGATTATGACCCGACCGGTTACTTCTACTGCGAAGAAAACGGCCGGATATTGCCCGGCGGCGCTATCATGGTCACCGGACCTAATGGTTCCAACTCGAGTATAGGCTCTGCCAATGACATTGTCATTGTTCAGGACGGCTCTAACGGCTTCTTCCAGTTCTATGTGACGGCGGCCGGTAACTATACGCTGACGCCGACTTATCCAAGCTCGGGCGTTCCAAGTACGGACCGTCTGGTTGAGACGTCCGCTCTGGATGTGACCAGCTTCCTGCCCAGCAGTCCGGGTATACTGGGCTCCAGCGAAGTGGGCGCAACGGGCGTTTTGGCGGACTTCTCGGCTGCCACGAACACACCGTTTTACTTCGAGTTTGATATTGAAGCGGGCGATCCGTCTGTTCTCATGAATAATATCCCGCTGCAGCACTGCGGCGTGTCTGAGCTGTCACTGGCCAAGTCTGTTGTCGGCGAGCCTGTGGTGAACACGGACGGCTCCCAGCTCATCACCTATGCGTTTGAAGTGACCAATACGGGCGAGACCCAGGTGGACAATGTACAGATCGTGGATGATCTGGGCGATGTTTACGGGGACCCGAATGTTATTGTGAACGATAATGACATCACTGCCGAGCCGACCGGTTTTGGCGGGACAGAAAACGCAGCTTATGACGGCATTATCGATGTTAATCTGCTGGACGGTCTGGGATCGCTCGAAGCGGGCGAAGTCTTGACGGTTCAGGTTCAGACCACGGTTATTCCTCAAAACGCGGGAACCTTTATCAATAAGGCGACGGTCTCCGGCGCGGATCCGCTGACAGGCGGGGCGATTGACCCGGTTGACGCCAATGCCGAAGTGGAGCTTATCCCGGCGGCCAAGGTACAGGATCTGGTTGTGACCAAGTCTGTGCGGCCTCGCACGGTCCAGATCGGTGATCCGGTTCTGTATACGATTGAAGTGACGAATAACGGCATCGGGAATATCTCGGATGTTGATATTGTCGACAATATCCCGTCCGGCTTTGCCTATGTGCCGGGCAGCGCGGCCCTGTCAGATGCGAGCAGCTCTGTTAATGAGGAGCCGGTACTGGCCTCTGCGGGCAGCCTTGTGTGGAATATTGAAGATATGAAGGCGGCGCCTCTGGACTTTATTGCGCCGGGCGAGACTATCTCTGTAAGCCTGCGTCTTCTGGCGGGACCAAACGTTCAGTTCGGCGCCCATGAGAACCAGGCTTTTGTTCAAAACAACAATACGGGTGAGCGCTCGGCCATTGCGACGGCGACGGTGGATTATATCCCGGAGCCGACCTTTGACTGTACGCCGGTGATTGGCCGTGTTTATGATGATGTGAACCATAACAGCTATCCGGATGACGGCGAGCCGGGACTTCCGGGCGTGCGTCTGGTCACTGTGAACGGCGATATTATCACCACGGATCAGTTTGGCCGCTACCATATACCTTGCGCGATTATCGCTGATAGCGAGCATGGATCCAACTTCCTGCTGAAAGCCGATGTGCGCACATTGCCGCTTGGCTTTACGCCGACGACGGAGAACCCGCGTGTTGTCCGGGCGACCCGTGGTAAGTTTGTGAAACTGAACTTTGGTGCGGCTTTCCGGCCTAAGCTGCGCATGGATATTTACGCTGCTGACTTTGACCGGGGTCTTTTAACCCGCGAAGCGGCGAGCCGTATCAAAACGGTTATGTCAAGCGCCCAAACCGCAGAGCGGGCTCTGGTGGTTTACCACGCGGCGGACTCGCAGGATGTCACCGAGGCTCAGGCTCATCTGACGCTGGCCATGAAGGTTATCGAAGAGCTGGCGCCCCGCACGCTCAAAGATGTGGCTCTGGAAGCCAGCTGGGATGACCAGATTATGGATAAGGACGGACCTTTGGGTATTAATTATGTCTCCAAGGCCATGACGAAAGATGATGACAAGCGTATCAGCTTTGTCTCTGACTGGCGCGGCGGTCTGCAAAAGGACGCCGAGGTTAAGCCTGCCCTTCGCGGCGAGCGCGGCTCCAAGGCTCTGGCCGGGGATGATCGGGATAAAAATGTCCGCATCTATGGCCGTCAGGACAATGTTGAAGAGCAAACGGCCCGTCCGGGACGTCTGCAGCGCTGGACCGGCTGGGCCGACACTCTGTCTGCCTACGCGGAAGGTCCGGAGATCGAGACGACTGTTGACAGCCTGGATCCGGTTAAGCGTCTGAACGCTCAGGCCAATGTTGTGGCTCAGCCGGAAGGCCGGATGGTTATGGCCGAGGCCTATCACAACTACTCCGTCTTTACGGAGACACTGGAAGTGCGTCTGTTTGATGCGGACCGGTCCGTTCGCGGCGCGCCTCTGGCGGTCATGGCTGTGAAGGACGGTTATGCGAAGACAGCGGTTAATAATGCCTGGCCTGAAGATCTGGTCTATGTGCTGCGCGCTTACGGCGTAGACGGCGACTTTGACGAAACCGCGCCAAAAACACTGCGGGTAGGGGATCCGGATTATGATCTGACACCTGAACAGTGGAGCGCGCAAAGCTATACAGCCTTTGGCCAGAACACACTGGTTAAGGACAATGTCACCATTCGCGGCGGCACGGTCAGGGTTTATGGCCGCAATATAAAGGCCGAGGAAGTCGGCATTATGGGACAGCGCGTCCGTGTGGACGAGAGCGGAAGGTTTGTCGCCGAGCAGCTCCTGCCGGCCGGTCAGCAGCAAGTTGAGCTGTGGCTGCCGGGTACGGAAGCCGGTGTGAACAAAGTTGTTCGCATGGTGGATGTAAAATCCCGCGACACCTTCTTCGTTGCTCAGGCGGAAGCGACCATTGGTCAGCGCCAGAGCGATGATGACACGTTCACAGAAGGCCGCCTGGCATTTTATGTGCGCTCGCGCCTGAATGACCGCTGGGCCTTTACAGCTACGGCTGATACGGGCGAAGCGGCCATTGAAGATCTGTTAAGCGGTCTGGATGACAAGGACGTTACGCAGCTTCTGCGCCGTCTGGATCCGGATACACATTACCCGGTTTACGGAGATGATAGCACGATTGAGCAGGACGCGCCGACATCGGGCCGCATCTATGCCCGCCTGGAGCGTGATGATGACTACCTTCTTTGGGGGAATTATCAGACCAACTTCAGCGATACCGAGTTTGGCCGCATCCAGAGAACACTCTATGGTGCCAAGCTGCACTGGGACGAGAATGCGGCGACGCGTTACGGCGATGCCCGCACGCAGGTCACAGCCTTCCTGGCTGAGGGCGGAACCCGTCAGGGCCGCGATGAGCTGCAAGGGACCGGCGGCAGTGTTTATTACCTGCGCCGCGGCGATGTCTCCATCGGCTCTGAAATCCTGCGGATCGAAACCCGCGATGTGGTCTCAGGCCTGGTGCTTGAAAGCCGCCGCCTGACTTACGGTACGGATTACGACATGGACTTCATCCAGGGCCGGATTATATTGGGCCGTCCTCTGGCGAGCAGCTCCAATGACGGACGTCTGTTCCGCGACGGATCTCTGTCCGGGAACGAAGAAGTTCTGGTTGCTGATTATGAGTATACCCCTGTGGCCGGCTCTGATGAGTCGATGATTTACGGGGCCCGCGCCAGCCGCTGGCTGGGCGATCTGGTCAAGCTGGGGGCGACGTATAACCACGGCGAGAACGGCGGTGCGGATAGCGATCTTTTAGAAGCTGACGTGACCTTGCAATTAGCGGCCGGCACTTACCTGAAAGGCGAGATTGCCCAAAGCAAAGGCGAGGGCATTGAGACCTTCCGCTCTATCGACGGCGGCTTTAGCTATAATGCAGCCCCGCGCGGCGGCCAGAATATCGGTCTTGCGGCGGGTAATGAGGAGGCTATGGCCTATGCTCTGGAAGCGGCCACGGATCTGGAAGACTTCTTTGATGCTGACGGGCGTATCCATGCCTATTGGCGCAAGCGCGAAGCCGGCTTTGCAGGCTATGCGGAGAGCACCAATCAGGATATCGAGCAATATGGCGGCGGTATAAGGCTTAATCTCTTTGACGAGCTGAGCGTGCATGCCCGGGCCGATATTATCAAAGACGAGACCATTGGGACCAATAGCTTTGCCGAAGCTTCGGCGGAATATGAGGTCAATGACAATATCAAGCTGGCCGCCGGCGTCTCTTACAGTGATGATGACCGCGGCAATGACGGCACGTCTGTCGGCGCCCGCGCGGAGTACAGCTTTAATGATGACGGCAAAGTCTATGTCTTTGGCCAGGCCGGTCTTAGCGGAAATAATACCCGCACAACGGACCGGGCCGGGGCCGGCGGCGAATGGCGCCTGTCACAGAAGCTCTATCTGGGCGGCGAAGTCTCCGGCGGAGAAGACGGACTGGGCGCGCGCGTCTCGGCCCGCTACGCGGCAGAAGACGGAGATGAGTACTATCTCGCTTACGATCTGCCTCTGGGCTCTCAGACGGCCGCCAATATGGGCACGTTTAACCTGGGCGCACGTCACCGCTTCTCTGACGCTCTGTCCGTCTACGGCGAAGAGCGCTTCGCCTTTAACGACCGCGGTCTTGGCGGCGTGACCCATGCTTACGGCGTGGACTATAAGCCGGGCAGCTGGCGCTTTGGTCTCTCCGGTGAATACGGCGATGTCGAGGATCTCCAGCGCAAGGCAATCTCTGCCAGCGCCGGGTTTAATGATGACCGTCTGCAGGCGGGCGTGACCACCGAGTTCCGCGAAGACGAGAATGTTTTAACGGGTGATCGCCGCCGCACATGGCTGCTGCGCTCAACGGCGCTGTACCAGATGAATGACGAGCTGCGTCTGCAAGGCAAGCTGAACACGGCCCGCTCCGATCAGGAAGTTGGTGAGCTGATCAATGACTTCCAGGCAGCCGAGTTTACGGAAGCCTCACTGGCAGCGGCCTACCGCCCCATCTGGGATGACCGTCTGAACGTGCTGGCCAAGGCGGCTTATCTCTATGATCTCTCGCCCACATCCCAGCGCTTTAACGGCGAAGCTGTGGACTTCCGCCAGAAGAGCACGATCTACTCTGTGGACGCGTCCTACGACTTCCATCCCCGCTGGACACTGGGGGCCAAATATGGTCACCGCAGCGGATTTGTCACCGATAGCCGCGAGAGTGATGACTTCTTCGAGTCAGCCGCCAATCTGGGCGTCATCCGTCTGGATTACCACCTCTCGCACCGCTGGGACGCAACCCTGGAAGGCCGCTATCTGGATATCGGAAACGGCACCATCACCCGCGAAGGCGGACTGGCCATGCTCTACCGCCACATCAATGACAACGCCAAAATCGGTGTTGGCCTGACTTATGGCGGCATCGATCAGGAATACCTCCTGGCAAATGAGGACAAAGATGTCGGATGGCTCGTTAACGTTGTGGGTAAATTCTAAAACCCGCAACCCAGCTACCCAGGTCTAACCCTGCAAACATGATGCCAATAAAATCAAAAAAGCCCCGGACAATCCGGGGCTTTTCTAGGTCTATTTACCCATATTAGCCGACGTCGCAGCTCTCGATTTTAATTGATTGGCGATAATGGTTTCAGGTCCAATCGCGTGACAATTGGATGACATGATGTTAACAATTCCAGATTTCGTCGTGGCTTGACCGGACATAAGTAATTCAACGGCAACATGCCCCGCCGCCTCACCAATAAGCCCGGCTTTACCCTCTCCGACGGTTGATAATGCTATAAGTTCTGCAGGCTCGAATTCTTTCAGAAGTGAAGCACTCATCCGATTCATAAGCGCAGTATCTTTACCCGTCGTCATATCTACAAATTGCTGCAGCGTAAGCGGCAACATGAATTCAACCATGGCCCCTCCAGATTTACTGTAGAGGTTGCATAGGGCGTCATCTTCTCCGGCATAAGCGGTAGATGCCATGGCCAAAGTGGACACAGAAATCATGGTTCCAAATAAAACTTTTTTCATATCTGAATTCCTTCTGGTTGCTGTTAATTATGGCTATAATTTCTAATTTGGTAAAGAACCTCGCTGAAATTCTTTTAATCTACGAAAATTGGATAGTTAATGGCATCCTAATTGCTTCGTCTTGCTCCAATAGCGGAGCGAACGGTGAAACTGATCAAAATCTATACAGCAGCCATGATGATGTTTGCCCTTGCGGCCTGCGGGGGAGATGATAGCGCTCCGCCCGCTTCGACTCCACCTTCGGGCGCAATTGGTTCAGGCGGCACAATATCGAAAGTCACACTTTCAGGTCAGATCACCTATGATCACGTGCCTCATAAAACCTCGGGCTTTGGACTGGATTATGACGCCGTCAGCCAGGATCCGGCCCGCGGGATCTTGGTGGTTTTGCTGGACGCCAGTAATGAAGCCCTGTCGCAAACAGTAACGGATGGCAACGGGCGATACAGTTTTGAAGTTGACCCGTCTGTAGACGTAAAGATTCAGGCCCGGGCTCAGCTTGAGCGCGCCGGGAGATGGGACGTGAAAATCACCGATAACACGCTCGATAATTCTCTTTATGCCATGGAAGGAGATCTGAGTTCATCAGGTACAAATGCGCGGCAGACACGGGATTTGCATGCCCCGTCCGGCTGGAACGGGACAGATTATAATTCGGCCCGAGTGGCGGCGCCCTTTGCCATTTTAAGTCCTGTTTATGACGCCATTCTGGCCGTGGATGCTGTTGACGGTAACGCGAATTTCCCAGCTTTTGAATATCGCTGGAGCCCGGATAACAGGCCTGTTGCCGGAAACCTGGGACTGGGACAGATCGGGACATCCGGATTTCACGAAGACGAAAACGCGGTTTATCTATTGGGCGATGCGAACCGGGATACAGATGAATATGATCCCCATGTGATTATCCACGAGTGGGGTCATTATTTCGAACATAACCTTGGACGATTGGACTCTATGGGCGGGCTGCACAGTCTTCATGAAAAGCTCGATCCAAGACTGGCGTTTTCCGAAGGCTTCGGCAATGGTCTGGCGGCGATTATCACCGGAGATCCGGTTTATAAGGACAGTTCCGGTGCGGGCCAGGGCAGCGGCTTTGAAATCGACTTTGAAGACGTAACAACAACACGAGCAGGTTGGTTTAACGAGGGATCTGTAGCCGCCATTCTCTACGATGTTTATGACAGCAATGCGGACGGGAATGACCGGATCAACGCCGGTTTTGCGCCCATTTACCGGGCTATGACTTCTACTAAGGATTCTGAAATATTTGGCACCATATTCACTTTTTCCGACGCTTTGCTCTCGCAGCCTGGCATAAATCCCAGCGATTACGCAAGCTTGCTGGACTCCCAGAATATTTCCTCCAGTGACGGGCAGGGCGCGGGTGAACGCAATAACGGCACCATCGCGTCCAGTTTACCGGTTTATAAAACGGCCGAAATTGACGGCGCGCCTGTATCGCTCTGTTCGGTCGATGATGCTGGCCGGTTCAATAAGCTGGGCAACCGGGAATTTGTCTATTTTGAGATTCCCGAGACTGGAAATTATGAGGTAAATCTGGCCATGATTTCCGGAGACGGCGCGCGCGACCCGGATTTTAATATCTGGCAATCCGGGCAGATTGTGACTGAAAGCGCCTCTTCGCAGGTCAACCGGGAAAATTTTGCAGGCGAGCTGTTAGGCGGAGTTTATGTGGCTGAAGTTTACGATTTTCACAACATCAACGGGAATTCGAGCCGCGCCGGGGATGCTTGTTTCGAGTTTGACATCAAGCCAATTTGATGAAGCAATTTTAATCTTTCCAAGCGACGTAACTTGCTATCTCAATCGTTAGAATGTTCATAAGAACAGTCTTAAAGAAGAATAATCTGACGTATTATGAAAAGCTTGGAAACATTCATTGCCCTTAACCGTTTCGGCCTTGGTCCAAGACCCGGCGAAGCTGATAAGGTCGAAGGCAACCCGCGAGACTGGGTCAAAGATCAGATCAAGCGCTCACAAAAAACGCCCAATTCGCTGCGATCATTTCAATCGTCTTCGAGTATCATAATAGCTCTGGATGAAGCCAAAAAACTAAAGGCTAAAAGCAAGTCAATGCGCCGGACGGCCATGAAGACCATTCAAGACGAATATATCAATGAAATGTATGAGCGCACGGCTCATATGATCCGAACGGACACGCCTTTCGCCGAGCGCATGGTCCTGTTCTGGTCCAATCATTTTACCGTATCATCGGCCAGTAAGAAAAACCTGACGACACTGACTCCGGCCTATGAGCGCGAAGCCATTCGCCCGCATATTTTTGGCAAATTCGAAGATATGCTCATTGCTGTGATCCAGCACCCGGTAATGCTCGCCTATCTGGATAATCATACATCCATGGGCCCTAATTCAAGGGCTGGTCTGCGCCGCCGTTTTAAAACGGGCGTGGAAACAGGATTAAATGAAAATCTGGCCCGCGAAATTCTGGAGCTGCATACGCTTGGCGTAAACGGCGGTTATGATCAGAAAGATGTAATTGAGCTGGCCAAAGCAATAACAGGATGGAGCCACGGCGCCATTCGGCTGAAACAGGACAGAAGTGCCGTCCACGGTGAATTCGAGTTTAAAAAATATTATCACGAGCCCGGACGCAAAACTGTCATGGGCCGAAGCTATCGGGGGCGCGGGGTTAAAACAGGCGTCGACATTCTCAAAGATCTGGCGCGCCATCCTTCAACGGCCAGGTTCATCGCAACGAAACTGGTCCGGCATTTTATAGCCGATGATCCGCCCGCTCTGGCCGTCGAGCGCCTGACAGAAGTTTATCTCAAGAGCAAAGGCGATCTGGCCGATGTCAGCAAAGCGCTCGTCAAACTTGACGCGGTCTGGGCTGTTCCCGCGCCCAAGGTAAAAACTCATTATGAACTCATGATCTCTGCCTACCGGGCCAGCGGCCTGGACAGATTTAATTTAGAAGATTTTTCTGAGCCGCTGCAGGCATTTGCTCAAATCCCGTTTTCGGCGCCTTCCCCGGCCGGTTGGCCCGACAAGGCGGTAGAGTGGATATCGCCGGAAAGTCTGATGCGCCGGGTTGAATGGCTGCGCCAGTTATCTGCCAAAATGCCGCCTGACTGGAATCCGGATCGTTTTTTGGATGACGTGATCGGGCCTGTCGCCAGCGAGGAGACCCGGACATGGGTTTCCCGCGCGCCGTCGCCTGATGCCGGCCTTGCTTTGGTTCTTTCCAGCCCCGAGTTTCAAAGGAGATGACGATGCTCGACCGCCGCCTTTTTCTCCAGGGAAGCTCTGCCGGACTGCTGGCCAGTGCGCTTGGTCCCGGTATTGCTTTTGCTCAAGCCCCGACGGACAAAACTTTCATCCTGATGAATTTACGCGGCGGACTGGATGCGCTGCACACGCTCGTGCCTTATGCGGACAAAGATTATCTTTCCATTCGTCCGCGTCTGGCCATTCGGAACCCGCTCAAGCTCGGGGGTTATTTTGGTCTCAACCCGGCGCTCAAAGGGCTCCATGGTCTTTATAAGTCAGGTGAACTCGCTCTGATACCAGCCATTTCGACCAGCTATCGGCAGCGGTCCCATTTTGACGGTCAGAACTTTTTGGAAAACGGCAGCGGCCGCCCATACGGCGCGTCCGATGGATGGTTGAACCGAGCTTTGGCGACCCTGGGTGACGGGCGTTCAAAACTGGGATTGTCACTGGGCCATCAGGTTCCGTTGATACTGCAGGGGAAACACCGGGTACAGACCTGGTCCGATTCCACCTTGCCAGAAGTCAGTAATAGTTTTCTGGCTAGCCTTGCGCGGGTTTACAGAACCGATCCTGTTTTCGCCAAAGCGCTTAGAGAGGCCCGCGGTAATGTGGAGCCGGATTTGCCGGATGCCATGCGCCGCCGCGCAAATACTGCGCTAAATCTTGACCGGAATGCCAAAGCGGCGGCGCAGCTTTTATCCATGAAAGACGGTCCGCGCGTGGCGGTGATCGAGAGTCAGGGCTGGGACACGCATCAAAATCAGGACCAGCGACTGTCAAAGCTACTGGGTCAGGTGGATGAAGCCGTTATCAGCCTGAAAACGGGCCTGGGACCTCAGTGGCGTAAAACGGTCGTTATGATTGTCAGTGAGTTTGGCCGGACCGTTGCCGAAAATGCCAATCGCGGAACGGATCACGGAACCGGCGGGTTGGTGATGCTGGCCGGCGGCGCTGTTAAAGGCGGGCGCGTGGCCGGAGACTGGCCGGGCCTGAAAGGCCGGGCCCTGCATGATGGGCGGGATCTAAAACCGGTCAATGCTATGGAATCGGTCTTTAAATCAGTCTTGATAGCGCATCTGGGTGTCAATGCCGGCGATGTGGCCAACAAAGTCTTTCCCGGGAATAGCATTCGCCCAATGGACGGACTGCTCTCCTAAGTAATTACTGCCTTATGATTCCGCGCAGCCTGCCAAAGACAGGTCGCTGCGCACATGCTGAGGTGAATTAATTTCCGCCTTGTTCCTGCTGGCGCCTTAAATATTCATAGGCGCTGGTCGCGGCTCCATCAGGCGAAGAACTGTCAATCGGCGTGAAACCGGTTTCTTCGGAGTTGACAGTTTCGATCTGAGCTTCGGGATTTTCTGTCTGGGCGGCGGCCTGTTCTGCCTGAGCTGCGGCCTCGGCAGCCTCTTGCGCGGCCTGTTGGGCGCTTTGAGCTGCGGACTGAGCTTCACTGGAACTTTCGGACGATTGCGCCTGGTCAGAGGCTGACCGGGCCTGCTGGAACGCCTGCTGCGCCGCTTGCGCTGCGGCAGAGGCGGTAGCGGCCGCATTCATGGCCTGAGGGCTACCGGATTGGATTGCCTGATCAGCGGCGCGATTAGCGGATTGCGCGGCTTGAGTGGCCGAGCGCTGGGCCGCTTGAGAGGCCGCTTGGGCCGAAGACTGGGCAGAGGCCTGAGCCTGCTGTTCAGCGGCGGCTGAGTTTCCGGCGGCGGCTTCGGCTTGAGACGCAGCGGCTTGAGCCTGTGCGGCTGCAGATTGTGCTTGAGCGGCTGCGGCTTGAGCGGCGCCCTCATTAGACGCGCTGGCGGCTTGATTGGCGGCGTTTTGGGCTTGCTGTGCGGCCGATTGAGCGGCTTGAGCTGCGGCTTGTGCCTGTGCTGCATTTTGGGCGGCGCTGGAAGACCCCTGACCGGCTTGCGCGGCCTGACTGGTGGCACTACCTGCGGCTTGAGCCGCCCGGTTAGCAGCGCTCTGTGCAGCTGAAGCAGCCGATTGCGCACTTTGCGCGGCTGACTGGCCTTGGCCTTGCTGTCCTTGTTGGCCCTGGCCTTGTTGTTGTCCTTGGCTCTGCTGACCCTGACCCTGACCTTGTTGTCCTTGGCCGCTGCCCAGACCGTTCAGGATAGAAGAGGCTGAGGACGACGCTCCGCCCTGTTGACCGTTAGGAGACTGACCCTGACCTTGATTCT
>CAYQNQ010000001.1:0-10519 GCA_964418815.1 uncultured Hellea sp. | reverse complement strand
CCCTGACCTTGTCCTTGACCACCTCCGCCGCCGCCAAGTTTACCGTTCTTGATGGCATTGATAATGTCAGCGGCCGATGCAGAAGAGCCGCCGCGAATGGATGTGTTTCGCGCGCTGCCCGTATTCTGTCCGGCGACGGCGGTTTTGTTCTGGCCTTGCTGGCCCTGTTGACCCTGCTGTTGTCCGCCCTGACTTGACCCTTTCAGGTCCGTCATAACGGTTTCCCAGGCTTCCTGTTCCTGCTGCTCCAATTTGGCATCCGCTTTGGCCGCTTCCGAAGGCTCATAAGTTTCATCAGGCAACTCACCCGGATCGGTTTCCGCCATAACGCGGGCCCGCTCTTTCATGATATGACGGCGGCTCTCCTCCGGCAGGGAGTCGACCGGGCTGGGCTCTTTGATATTGATATTATAGCCGCCATTGGTGATGGACTTTAAAACATCGTCGAAAACTTCCTTGTCGGATTTTTTCTTGCGGGAATTACGCCAGTCTTCCTCAGAACGGTCCTGATTGACCGTATCGGGATTAGGGTTGCTGTCTTGGGCAAAAGCCGTCTGGACCGTGAGCGCCGGAATGGACACGGAAAAGGCCAGGATCAGAGCAAGTTTCTTCATCATATCAGCCAATAGCTAGTTATTTCGCTCATTATATAGCAGTTTTCGCCTGAGCGGGACATGAATATCAGCTGTACGCCAGATGAACAAATCACAATGTTGCCATAAGTGTTTTGGCCTAATTCCGCACCACTCTGAAGCCTGTAAAGTCATTGCTGTCGCCCCGGCGCTGGTTTTCGCGGGTGGTAAAGCGCAGGCCTGTGGGCGGAGAGAACCAGGAGCCGCCGCGCACGACGCGCTGATTGCACGAGCCCCGCAGGTCCGGATTGCCATTAGTCGGCGCGTCTTTCAGGTTCAGCGTATTACAGTCCAGCGTCCACTCCTGAACATTGCCGAGCATGTCTTTGATGCCGAATTTATTGGCCGAAAGTGAACCCACAGGCAGAGTACGGTCTGATGACAGATCAGAGCATTCCTTATTGGCCCAGGTCAGGCCGGATTCGATGCCCGCGCCATTAGCAAAGGCGCAGAGGGCTTTGGCAGAGCCGCCCATATAATGGCCGGTTTCGCCGCCTCTCGCTGCATATTCCCATTGGGCTTCGGACGGCAGGCTATAGGGCTTGCCGGTTTGGTCCGATAGCCACTTGGCGTAGCCCTGGGCGTCATCCCAGGAGATATTGATGACCGGGCGATTGCCGCGGCCCCAGCCATTATCCTTTGGCCGCTTGGTGCAGCCTCCGCCGGTGACGCAGGCATCCCACTGGGCGAAAGTCACTTCGGTAAGGCTGATGGAAAACGGCGTACTGATAATAACAGGCCGCTGCGGCTGTTCATTAGGCTTAACGCCGGGCTCGGAAGCGCCGGCCCCGAGCTGGGCATTACCGCTCTCAAGCGTTTTCATCATTGGGCAGGCATTACAGTCCTGGAATGTTTTGCCCGGCGATGGGCGCAGCTCTTCCAGAGCGGCTTTGGCCAGAGGGGCGTAGGTGCCGTTCGGATAGCTGGAGAGGTAAGTTTGGTAAGACTCCGCCGTATTGGCGTTCTTGGCCGAGCTCCAGGCCGCCTGTTCAATGGCAAGGGCCTGAGCTGTCGCGGCGTCTGCGCTCATGCGGTCAATGCGGGCCTGGGCCTCGATGGCATTTTTGCCCGACGGATATTTGGCCAGATATTCCTGATAGCTGGCAACTGTATTCCCGGCTTCGGCTACTTCCCAGGCGCGGCGCTCCCGGGCGGCCCGTTCAGCTGCGTCTTTTTTCTGCGCTTCGATGGCTTTTTTCATGGCATCAATGCGTTCTTGGGCCTTGGGCGCATATTTGCCCTCGGGCCAGTCGGTCAGATAATCTTCATAGCCGGCAATGGTGTTACGGCGCTCGGCTTCGGCCCAGGCTTTGTCATCATATTTATCTATTTCGGCCTGTGCTTTGTCGACATAGCGGCCATTTGGAAACGCCTCGATATAGTCCCGGTAGCCCTGCAGCGTGTCTTTTTCGAGTGCGTCGATCCAGGCCTGCTCATCGGCAGACTTCGGGGGTTCCGTGGGTTCCTCTGGCTCTGCAGTGACCAGTTCGATTTTTTCTTTAGGCGCGTTTTCAGGATTGTACATGGTCGATACAAGCCAGAGACCGGCCATAGTCACACCGCCCAGCAGAATTGCAGATAGTCCCCATTTGAGCCAGGGCGCTTGTTCTTTGTTAACATCATAGCCAACCCCGGCTTCATTGGCCGCCTGCCAGTCTGCAGATTCAGTTTCGTTCCCTGAATATTGAGCGAAGGCGGCGAGGGTCGGTTTTTGCGGCTCATCAGATTCTTCCAGAGCGCGCTGCCTGAAGGCCTGCATAAGGCTGATGAGCTCTTTATGCTTCACACCGAAATTATCGCTTAGCCTTCCGGCTACGGGCGGTATGTTGAGAGCGGAATCCGGGTCTGCTTTATTGATGGGACCGACTTCTTTTTGGTGATAAAAAGTGACAAATTCGGTTTTGCTTCGTCCGTTGCTAACTTTGGTGGTCGAAAAATCGGACACGTCAGCCCATTTATGGGAAATGGTTTTTCGAATAAGACGTTCCTCAAACCCCTCTCGGTTCAATGTCAGCGTCGGGGGCCGGAAAAGGGCGACCAAGAGGCCTAATGTTGCCGCGATCAAGATAGGAATTCCTATCCATAGCAACCATTTTGTCGGGACGGTTAAGAGGTTGAAGAAGCTGACATAATGATTGTCTGATCGCGGCAAAAAATAGATGGCCCAACTGGTCAATGCCGCCGCGAAAATGACGCATCCAACATAGAACCAACGGGAGCGCCGCAAAACAACCCGGTTTTGAAGGGAGCCAACAGGGACCCAATCTGGATCAATTTTCTCGTTCACGGTTTATTCCTCATCCTCAAGCCGTAAGATCAGATTGTCGAGACAATATTGTCCGGCCTCATTGAGCGCCCGTTCTTCCTTGGACTGTATGACGCTTTGAATAAGCACCAGAAACGCGGACATAATCAGCGCCAGCAAGGTCGTGGTAAACGCAACACCTAGGCGCGATGTTACTTCGTATAGGAAGGTTTCCGAATCCGCATTTCCGGGCTGACCGGCGTAATTTAGCGCAAACATGATCCCCATAACCGTTCCGATAAATCCAAGGGACGGAATCAGCCACGTAAGATAACGCAGCATTGAATAGCGCAGATCGATTTCGTGCATATAGAGCTCAAGCGAGGAGTTTAAAACAGATATAGCCTGATCCGATTTTCTCGAGACTGTAAACTGATCCAGTGTCCGCTGGATCATTCTTGGCAGAAAGGCTTCCTTGCCGTATTTGCGGTTTACAATGCCGTAGCGAATTTTCTCTATAGTATCTGAATCCAATTTGCGGCCATCTGTCGGTAGATATTTTCGGGCCAGTTGGCTTTCTTCATCTGTGGCGGCGCTCCAGCGCAGGAACAGCTCTCCAAATCCAAAGAACAGAGCTACCCACATAATGTTCTGAATGGTGAAAGGCCAAAACGTAGCATCATCATCAAGCAAAATTTCCCGCAAGCTCTCGCCGAACCAAACTTTGATGATCCCGATCCATACAACCGCTGCGATAAATGCGACCAGATAAACAAAGAGTCGTTTGAAAAGTTTAGCTTGTTTCATTTTCTATTCCCATATCCACTTATTAGTCACAGGCACCGCTGCGTCCAGACGCCAGTGCCATAAATTGTCCGTTATTTCGCTCGGCCAGATCTTCCATAAAGGCGACTGTGCCTTTGTAGTCAAAATAATTTCCCACAACGACGGTATGGATTTCTTTGCGTCCATTATTCATACGGCTGATTTCACGGGCCAGAGCCGTTGGCCGAAGCCCATTATTGGCGCCCGGATTTGGAAGGCCGTCACTGATCAGAAATATAGCTTCGCCGGGCCCGTCCAGCATTCTTTTAAACGCGTCAAGCATGGAGGCAGAGCCGCCAAATTGCCGGGTCAGCCCGTTTGAAAAAGAAATACCTTCGCGCCGGTTTGTCGGGTTAATCCGTCTTAGGCCGCTATTGGGCCATGAGGACAGGCGCGGCCCGCGGTCGGTCTGCTGGAAGCCGACAATGCGGACGGCATGATTGTCCTGCAGGCTTTCCATAATGCGCTCGACGGAACGCTTTACCGAATCTTCATGTCCGCCCATACATTTATTCATATCGACCGCGACGACAATGTCGTCTTTTTTGGTTTTCATGCCTAGAAACCGAAAAGTGATGACGGGTTCGGCTTCGACCGGCGCCGGTTCAGGCTCGGGGATGGGCTCCGGCGGCTCCGGAATGGGAACGGCGCGGGCCGCTTCTGCCTTGGCCTGCTTTTCAAGAAGTGTGGCTTCTGCCGCCCGAAGGTCATCCAGCAGCTTTTGTTCAACGGATTTAATGTCGGAAACATTTCGCTTTTGTGCGTCGCGCTTAATCTCCAGCGCCTTTTTCTTTTCTTTTGTTTCAACGGCGGAAAGCTCCGCAGCACGGGCCTGATCGGAAATATTATTTTCCGGTGTGCGCTCCACAACGACTTTCTGGTAATAAGGCATGAGCACAATTGTCAGCAGCGCAAAAGCGCCCATAGCGGCCGCGAACAGGTCGATAGACGACAGGGAGAAAATTTCGATACCCCGGGCACGGCGCTTCATCGGGCTCTCCCAACAAAATCACCGTCATTATTTCGGGCCATCTCCTGCAAAAACAGGGTAAGTTGCTGATCTTTGGTGTAATCACCAATGGCGACTGTGTGTATCTCGGCTTTCGAGCGGTTTTGCCGGGTTACGTTGACCACGATCTGGCGCGGAGACCCGTCATCCGGGGCCCCGTCACTCATCAGGATAATCGCTTCGGGTTTCAAATTGAGGGCCCTTAACATGGCCGTTTGTGTGGGTGTGCCGCCGCCAAACTGACGGGGCATGTTTTTGATAAAATCTTTCGCGTTTGAAATCGCCGCCCGGTCCGCAGTGATCTGGCGGCCATCAAAAGGAAAAGTTGTATATGACGGGCCGCCGCGATAGCCGATAATGGCAAAGCGGTGTTCCGGGGTCATTTGATTGACAACCTCATTCAGCGCGTCGACAACCTTGCCGCGGTGGGCCTGCATAGACCCGGACATGTCGACAACAATAACGACGTCCTTTTTATCTGTGCCCAGTCCGAGGATTGAAAATTCCTGTCCTGTATTTGTGCTGCGCGGGGGCTCGGGAATGGGCTCCGGATCCGGCTCGGGAATGGGCTCTTCCACCGGTTTGACCGGCTCGGGATCGGGAATGACAACATCTGTAATGGCCTTCAAAACTTCCTGGAGTTTTTTCTCAATCTCCGACATGTTTTCGGCGGAGGTTTTATATTCCTTGTCCAGGAGTTTAATCTCGCTTTGCAAAGCTCGAATGATGGATTGATCGCTTTTTTCCGAGGCGGCCACAAACCGTCTTTGTTTGACCATTTCCTCAAGTTCTTCGATGGAGGTTTCGTCAGTGCCGCCCTTATTGTAATATTCAAACAATACGACCACGATGAGCAAAAACGCCGCCAGTGCCGCCGCAAACAAATCCAGCGCGGACATGGAAAAAACCGTAATATTGCGCCGTCTGGATTTCATGAAGTCTTGCTAACGTCTGCCATGCCTTATGATTAGCGGCCGCCGAGAATGCGCGTCAGAATTTCCATCGTCTTTCGCCGGGCTTCAAGCTTGGCTTGATCGTTGAGATCGCTCGTGATTTCCAGGGCCTGGGCAAGAGCTTCCCGGTCAATCTCATTATTGATAACGTCATTCGAGCGGGCCAGGCGGCCATCAAGGTCCGTCATAAAGACAGCTTCCAGACTTTCAAGCTGCGCTTCAAAACCGGCATACTCAATGGAATTTCTTGCGCGAACCAGATCCCCTGCATAGATTGTAACTGCGGGTCCGAAAACGTCATGGTCCTGAGCTCCGAGGCGGAACAGCGAGTCCGACAAAATCTGGCGCATAAACAGAGCGTCTTCGCCGATCACGACATCGAAATCAGACTGAGTGAGATTGTTGTCAAAAGCCTCGAGACTATCAATCTGTCCGGAGAGATAGCCTTCGCAGTCCAGCGCAAAGTCAATTAGGTAGCCCATATTGCCGATGGTGATTTCAGGGGCCGCTTGCCGGTAGACCGGATTGGCAATGTTTTCGATGACCTCTAAAATAGGGGTTTCATGGGTAACGGCGCTATCGCCATAAAAATCTATAGCCGAGCGAAATGTGGGGTTCACGTCTTCGGCCAAAGTGCGGGTCAGTTTGAAAAACTGATAGCGGGTTTCGTGCCCATTATCCGGAAAACCGCTCATAATGGAGATGCATTTTTCTTGAACCGGCGTCGCCGAGACAGCGCGCTCTCCGCTGGCGAGGGCGTCCTGCAGGGTAAATGCCGGTGTGGACGAAATTTCAGGCGCAGGTTCTGCGGCAGGCGCTGTCACTTTTTCCGCCGCTTCTACTTTTGTCTCGACTTTAGTCTCAATGGCATCTGCCACAACGTTCTCGGAAACCGGCGTTACGGCTTCATTGGGCGAGGCTTCCTGCGCGGCGGCGTTTATTCCGCCTGACGCAGATAGCAATAATGCGAATATACCGGCACGCAACATGATCAGGCTCCTGAACCGGCGCTATCAAACGGCGAATTGACAACACTGTTTGATGAGGCGCCGCCGACATCCTGACCGGCACTATATGTTCGCAGAATGTCTGGTTCGCCGGCTTTGGAGACGCGCATCACGCCTTCCGCCTTGCCGGCCGAAAAATTGCCTTCCAGTGAATAAGATCCTGAAGCTTCATGGACAATCATATAGCCCGTGCCGTTGGGAATGCCGCCAGAGGCATGGCCGAAATATTCCATAGCCGAACCGTCAGCATTCTTGATCACCCCAACACCGGGACCATTGCCGGAGCCGCCGTCGCAGACACCCATCCAGGTTCCTGACGCGGTTCCGTCGCCGCTAAAGGCACAGTTTGAGGCCACAACATCCAAAGAGCGCTGCTTCTCAAGATATAGGGTTTTTAGCTTATCTTTCAGGTCATCAAACCGGATGGCCGTGATTGTTTCATTAGAATCGATCAAGCTAACCTGAACATCGGTCTGCTGTTCCAAAGCCGGAACAATGGAAGATAGATAATTAATCCCCACGGCCTTGGAACGATCTTTATAGGCAAATATCTGGGTTGCCGCGTAAATCGCGCCGGTCATAAAGAGATTGCCGCCGCCCAAACTTGGTGTACCGACGCCGCTACCGGCTTTATTTCGGTAATGATTGCGGTTCACACATTCGCGAACGCTGCGATAGCGGCCATCACGAACAGCGCCCTGGCAAGCCTGCTCCAAACGCCGCTCATATTGTTGATAGCATTGGTTGAGAGCGGCCCGTTGCTGGGACGGCGAGTTAAAAGGTCTTCGCCGTACATTAGCGCAGGGATCATTTGCGCCGGCGCCGTTACCGCCGCCGCCTAATAGAAGCGGATTACTGCCAATCGTTGCAGCCGTCGCAGCAGCTCCGATAATGGCAAGTGCGGTGGCCTGATTTTGTTTGCGGGCCAGATCGCGGCGTTTTTGTAAAATACCGTATTCGGCTTTCAGCATATCTCGGACTTGCGCGCCCATTTCGCCGTTATGAACACCGTCAAACAGACGCAAGGACTGGACCGAGAGATATTTTTTCTCCGCGTCGAGCATGCGCGACACATAATCATAGCGCGCCTGATATTCTGGAGAGTCGGATCCCACAAATGTAAGAGCTGCCAAAGACGGATCATAGGTGGCAATCGCTGAGGCGCGTTTGGCCATGGCCGCTTTTTCGGAGGCGGTGTCATTGATGATATCAATCACCCGATTGGCAAAAGCTTCGGAAAAGACCGGCTTAAAAGGGTCAATCTCGCCTTGATTTTTTGTTTTATCCAGCGCCAGAATTGATTTTCCGCTCATGCGAATTTTTTCCAGAGGCGATACCTGAACGCCGTTGCGCTCAGCATTCATGGATAAGGACTGCGTTGAAACACGTCGGGTTGGATCATTGGCCAGAAGAGACACAAAATCCAGTTCCGGTATGGTGGTTTTAAACCGCCCGGACTGCAGCTCATTCATATCTGCCTGAACGGTTTGATAGCCATTGCCTGCCGCGGCCTCGGTGAGGGGCTGACTGGCCAAAAGGACGCCGTGAGTCGGCACGGCCGCGCGGTGATCGGTTCGGACCGTCACCATAGGCGAAATTAGATCGCCAAATGTCAGCGGGTTTTTGCTCATCATTTTGGACGGATCCGGGAAGGAATATGTGGCAAAGTCTACGGTAACCACGCTGGGCAGGCTTTCCGCCTGCGTTATCGGTACAGATGTCAGTTTGCCATCCGGGCCCAGTTTTACCTCGTGAGGTGACAGCAGGACAGAATGTTCGGGCAGGCGCGCAACCAATTCCTTGTAAAGGGAGAGCGCGAAATAATTTGATTTCACGACGGTCGAGTCGATGACGCTATGAGCCTGCGTCTTATCTTTCATGGCTTCTTTGATATGTCCGCCGATCGGGGAATTAATATAGGCTTCGCGGAACTTATCCTTGGCCTTTTCATCGACCACCGCGGGGTAACGCACAATGGCAAGCGTACTGCCTTCCGGTACTTCAGCCGTCAGTTTTTGAGCTGAGACAGATTTTTTGGAAACAAATGCCGACTGTTTCTTGCCGGATGCTGTTGACGCGCAGCCAACGGCAAAAATTGACGTTGCAAGAAGAGCGGTTTTCAAAAGGCGAGACTTCAAGGTGGGGCCCCTTTCGCTGGATTTCTAAGCCTGTTCACAATACTTACCATATTATGAACGACTCCTGAGTAATTTATGTCAGATTGATTGCACATTAAACCGGTTGACTCATGTAAAATTCTCGTTATATCGCAGTTTTGTATTAACACGCTAACGCGCTATGACAAATGTTTTAGAAAAAATAACCGGCCTGAACGAAGCTTTGGCGACGCTGGAAACAGCGGAAGACATGCGCCGTTTTATGGTTGATTTATGTACGCCGGCCGAAATCCGGGCTTTGTCAGAGCGCTGGCTTGTGGCGCAGCTTTTGAACGGCACTAACTTGTCCTACCGGGATATTTCGGCTCAAACCGGCGTGTCGACCACAACCATCGGCCGCGTAGCCAGATTTTTAAAAGACGAGCCTCATCAGGGCTACCGGATCGTTCTGGACCGTATCGGAAAGCATTAAAATGAATGAACAAAGACTGAGAATCGCCCTTCAAAAGAAGGGGCGGCTGGCGGATGACAGCTATGCGCTGCTCAAGAAATGCGGGCTGCGTTTTTCTATTCGAAATGGCGGTCTATTGGCGCGGGTGAAAAATATGCCCATAGATTTGCTGCTGGTCCGGGATGACGATATTCCGAGCTTTGTGGCCAATGACGCAGCGGATATCGGCATTGTCGGGGAAAATGTTCTGGTTGAAGAGCAATTGACGGCTGCTGGCGGGATGGATGCAGAAATTGCTATGCGTCTTGGTTTTTCCAGATGTCGTCTCTGCTTGGCGGCGGCGGAAAACGGATCGATAACGTCGGCAGCAGATCTGGAAGGGACACGCATTGCGACCACCTATCCGGGGGTTTTGGGCCGGTTTTTGAAAGATAAAGGCATTAGCGCCAAGGCGGTTGAAATGAAGGGCGCGGTCGAGCTGGCGCCTTCAATCGGCATTGCGGAGAGCATTTGTGACCTGGTCTCGTCCGGGGCCACATTGGAGGCCAATGGTCTGGCCGCCTTTGAAACCATACTCAATTCCGAAGCCGTGTTGATTACGTCAAACCGGACCTTAAGTCCTGAAAAACAAGACATTTTTGACAAACTCTCGAGCCGCATTGACGGCGTTATCAAGTCCGCCGAGACCAAATATATCATGATGAACGCGCCCAAGGACAAGGTCGATGCGATCACCCAGCTCCTGCCCGGCGCCGACGCCCCGACGATTATGCCGCTGGCAGGTAAGGACAATCTGGTGGCTCTGCAGGCGGTCTGCACGGAGAATATTTTCTGGGAGACTCTTGAGGAGCTCAAGGGCCTTGGGGCCCGGGCTATTCTGGTCCTTCCAATCGAGAAAATGATGGCCTGATGAAGATCTATGTCTGGGATATATTGTCGAAAGACGAGCGGCAAAAAGCGCTCTCCCGGCCCGGCGGCCTGACCGATAAGTCTGTCTTGTCGGCTGTCGATAGTATTATGGACGACGTACAAAATCGGGGCGATGCGGCGGTTCTGGACTACACCCGAAAATTCGATGCGCCCAATATAGAAACACTTCAAGTGCCTTTATCTGGCTGCGAAGCGGCCTGGAACGCTCTTCCGGAGGCCCAAAAACGCGCGCTGCAGGTCGCAAAAGCAAATATAGAGATGTTTCACGGGAAGCAATTCCCCCCCGAGATCACCGCTGAAACCATGCCGGGCGTGGTCTGTAGGCGGGTGCCGCGGGCCTTAAGGTCAGT